>CALPOS020000005.1 GCA_943325255.2 Sphingobacterium thalpophilum | reverse complement strand
GTGATGGCGCTCTAACATGTGCACTAATTCGCCGTTCTTGAACAAAGCCATACTCGGCGATGACGGAGGAAAAGGAAACATGTGTTGGCGAGCAGCATCTACCGCATCTTTATCGACACCTGCAAAAACAGTCACTAAACGATCTGGTTTTTTAGCGCCATCTAAACTCATTTTTGCTCCTGGACGGGCATTTCTAGCAGCACAACCGCAAACGGAATTCACGACTACTAATGTTGTTCCGTCTAATTTTAAAGCATTTTCAACCGCTTCTGCGCTATATAATTCTTGGAAACCCACTTCAGAAAGTTCGTTTCGCATCGGTTTAACCATTTCTTCTGGATACATAATTTTGATATTTTAGATTGCTTCGCCAGTTCGCTGACGCTCGTGTGCTGATTTTAGATTTAAAAATCATGATGCAAATATAAGCAGAAATATAAATGGGTATCTTAAAGATTTGTTAGAAAACGAAAGCTGTTGCCACTAAGTTACTATTTGCTTTTTTATCATCAATCTTATATGCCTTATACGGTTTCAAGAAAAACAAAATTAACCATAAAAGGCATATAAGAACATGTAAGGTTTGAGTTGTAGCTTTATAATATTCTCTTAAACAATGCTTTTATAAATAGAGCTTTTGGACATTTCCAAATGACTTGCAAATCTTCCCAAACGGAAGTTTCTTCGTCTAGGAATTTAAAGATTAACGAAGCTTTCCCTTTTTGAAATAAAGAAGAAAAAATAGTAGTGCCTTTTTCGTTGTGCTTGTCGAGAATGTCTAAAAGCAACAAATCGTAAAACCAAAATCGATCTTTCTGATGAAAGTGGCGAAAGTCTTTTTGATTGGCTAAAAAAGTGACTAACAATTTAGATTTCTTGATTGTGTTTTTAAAAGTAAAACCCGTGCTCGCCTTCGTCCAACCGCCAGCAGACCCAATGTTGATGCTATTTTTGCTGTTGTTTTTCCAAAACGGATAACAGGTCATTGGAATATTACCGTGTTCCTTTTCAAGAATTTCATATTCGGAAATACCGAGTTGTTCGATATAGTTTTTGATGGCATTCTCGTATTCGTTTTTTTCTAACAAATCCTTCGAGAACAAAGTATATTCGATTAAGGCTTCGTTTGATGAAAAAGGCAAAACATACATAAAGCGTGTATTTCCTTTTTGTGCCACAGAGAAATCCATAAAAGTCGCGCAATTATCAGTAAAAACAGCTTCTTTGCTTTTGATAAACCAACCTATAAAATGTTGTTGCAACAACGGAAATTGCGACTGGTTTTTTACAATTTCGGGATTAAAAATGCTATTGATGATTCGGTTGCAAGTAAACGATTGGGTTTCGGTTTTAACCAAACAATGCGCGCCGAGTTCTTCAAAATCAATTACTTTTTGCTGCAAAAATGTAATGTTCGTTTCTTTTGAAATTAGTTCAAAAGTGTCCTTATAAAAATCCAAACCTTTAAGCATGAAGTAGGAATACGGATTCAACTCCATTTCCTTTTCGAGCAAATTATTTTTAAAAAGTGCTTTCGACCATTGCTGATGAATTAAGTCAGGAAACGACGCTTCTTCTTCCCACAAACACCAAGTTCTGTCGTTGGTTCTTTTAGCATCTTGATCGAGAAGCAAAATCGATTGGTTATTGAATTTTCCAGAACGTATCATTTCACGAACCGTCATCAAAGTTGACAATCCGGTTCCAGTGAAAATATAATGATAGTGTTGCATGTTACATTCTATATGAAAACCCGAAAGCGCAATAGTAATCAGGCGCCAATTCGGTTAGACCGACACCCGAGGACAAATCTAACATAAAATCGTTTGTAATCAAATAAGTAATGCCGCCATCGAAACTGTGATTGGCGGTTTGTTTTTGTGGAGCGAAGCCAAACAATTCGATATAAGAGCCAAGCTTCTCTGTAATGGCACAACCTGTCGTCAGTGTGTAAATGAAAGTGGGTTCTGGCGAAACACCATCCCATTCGCTTCCTAAATTATAGCTCAAAGAAAATCGCTCTGATAAAGTATGTTGCATGACAAAACGAAATTCAGGCGCATAAAATTCAGTTTTATATGGTGTCGACGCAGCATTTGGAATAGACATATGCCCAATAATGGAAGTTTTAGGAAATATCCCTTTTTCTTCGGTAATTTTTATTTTGCAACCGATTAATATCGGATTAATTCCAGAAGTCTGATTGCCGAAGTCATTATCAACAGCAAGTTCAGTAATTAAGCGCAACTCAAAATTTTCATTGACACCATATTTCCACAAAGCGGAAGGCAAAGCCAATGACGTACTGTTAGCTCTATTTCTTTGATAACTAAATCCAGCTTCCAACTGAAACATTCCTTTCGGAACTAAGGAAGGCGTTTCGGTTTGATCTGGACGATCCGCTTGAATGGGTTCGACTTGCTGCGCAAATGTTCCATAAGAAAACAAAGCAACGAAAAGGAGCAAAGAATACTTCATTATTACAAATTTTTAGACAAAGCTAAAAAATTATTTACCCAAATCAAATTAAATTTTATATTTGCTAAAAATTAGGTTATGAGTAAATCATTAGAAGAGGTAAACCAATCGGTTCCTACTCAAAACAAAACTACTGTTTTTAGAAAAATTCTAGCTTTTTTTGGTCCAGCTTATTTGATTAGTGTCGGTTATATGGATCCCGGAAATTGGGCTACCGATATCGCTGGAGGAAGTCAGTTTGGCTATGCTTTGCTATGGGTTTTGCTCATGAGCAACATCATGGCGTTGCTTTTGCAAAGTTTAAGTGCCCGATTGGGAATCGTAACCCAGCGAGATTTGGCACAAGCTTCTCGCGAAACGTATTCAAAATTCATCAACTATATTCTCTACTTTTTAGCAGAAATCGCAATTGCCGCTTGTGATTTGGCAGAAGTTTTGGGAATGGCCATCGGTTTGAATTTGCTTTTCGATATTTCACTAATCAATGGTGTACTCATTACAGTCTTAGATACTTTTCTGCTCTTGTTTCTCATCAATAAAGGCATGCGGAAAATGGAGGCTTTTATTATTGTACTCGTCGCCATTATAGGTTTCTCTTTCATTTTTGAAATGATATTTGCCCAACCAGAATTGCCTAAAATAATATACGGATTGATTCCATCGCTCCCAAATGAAACCGCTTTATATATTGCTATTGGAATCATTGGAGCGACGGTAATGCCGCACAATTTGTACCTACATTCCTCATTGGTGCAAACGCGAAAATTCGACCGAAGTAAAGCAGGCATCAAGCAAGCTTTAAAATACAACTTTATCGATAGCACCATTGCGTTGAACTTAGCCTTTTTTGTCAATGCTGCCATTTTAATTTTAGCCGCGGCTACTTTCTATAAAAACGGGATGTTTGAAGTGGCCGAAATTCAGGACGCACATCGATTTTTAGAGCCAATCTTAGGAACCAAATGGGCGCCAATATTATTTGCAGTAGCACTGATTGCCGCCGGACAAAGCTCAACCATTACCGGTACTTTAGCTGGGCAAATCGTAATGGAAGGTTATCTGAACTTGAGAATACAGCCTTGGGTTCGACGCATCATCACGCGACTTATCGCCATTGTTCCCGCAGTCATTGTGATCTCAGTATACGGAGAAAGCGTGACCGGAAAAATGTTAATCCTCAGTCAAGTCATCTTGAGTTTACAACTCGGTTTTGCGATTATCCCTTTGATACATTTTGTCAGCGACAAATCGAAAATGAAAGGTTTTCACATTAGCCGAGCGACTCAAATTGCAGCTTGGATTATTGCTAGTATCATCGTTTCCTTAAATGCGAAATTAGTTTTTGATGAAATCACAGGGTGGTTAGAAACATCTGAAAACCCAATTATTTTGTGGTTTACCGTTGTGCCTTTGGCAATTGGCTTCTTAATTTTGCTGCTCTATATTGTGTTTAAGCCGCTGTTGAAAAAATCCAAAATGACTATAGATAACCATTCTCCGCACACGATTGCATTGAAATTTGCCCATTATCAGAGCAATGCTAAAAAGAATATTGCAATTACCGTCGACTTTTCATCAGCCGACGAAAAAGCATTACAGCAAGCTATAGACTTAGGTGGAAAAGACGCCAACTATACGCTGATTCACGTGGTTGAAACCGTCGGAGCTTTGATTTATGGTAAAGATGTAAGCGATCACGAAACAACAATCGACGAAGCCTTGCTCCAAGAATATGTTCAGATGTTAACCGAAAAAGGGTACCAAGTCGTTTCAAAACTAGGCTTTGGCAAACCGGGTAAAAGCATCGCGAAAATAGTCAATGAAAGCAATTTTGATATTCTTATTATGGGCACACACGGGCATCATACGCTCAAAGACTTAGTTTTTGGAACTACGGTAGATCAGGTTCGTCACGAAATCAAAATTCCGTTGTTTATTATTAAAAATTAGGAGCTGATACCTGCTGTTCGTTTTATCTTTTTTGTTTTGTCATCCCGAGCGCAGCCGAGGGACTTTTTCTAAAACAAAAAAGGATGCCACTGCCATCAGGGCTAGATTTCTGTGAATTACAAAATCCCAATTCTAAAATTCCAAATCCCACTCGAGGGCAGCCGAACAGAGCGAAGCTAAATCCAAAATCATAATTCCCAAAACAAAATGACTTTATCCGAAGAAAATTATCTCAAAACCATCTACCATCTCACCACCATTTCAGAAGCTGAAGTGAGCACTAACGCCATTGCTGAAAAAATGGAAACCAAAGCTTCGTCTGTAACTGATATGCTAAAGAAGTTGGCAGACAAAGATTGGATTCATTATAAAAAATATCAAGGTGTTTCTTTAACTGAAAAAGGGCAATTGGCCGCTAAAATGATTGTTCGCAAACACCGTTTGTGGGAGGTTTTTTTGGTAGAAAAATTGAATTTCCCGTGGGATGAAGTGCATGATATTGCGGAACAATTAGAACATATTAAGTCGGAGCAACTCGTCAATAAATTGGCAAATTTTCTGGGAAATCCAACCAAAGATCCACACGGAGACGCTATTCCGGACCATGAAGGAAACATTGTGTCAATTGAAAAAGTACTGCTTTCTGACCTTACACCCAATCAAAAAGGAATTTGTGTCGGCGTCAAAGATTCGTCGGCAGCTTTTTTAAAATACCTTGATACAAATAAGATTTCATTAGGTTCAGAAATCACTTTGCTTGCAAAAGAAGATTTTGATTTGTCTTTGAAAATTAGCCTTGATAAAAAAGAAATGGTAATTTCGAATAAAATTGGAAGCAATCTTTTTATAAAATTGAATTAATTTTCGTCAATCAACCAATATGAAAAAAGTAATATTTCTGCTATTTTTAAGTGTACTGAGTTTTTCGGTAACGGCACAAAGAGGTAAAAAAAAGCCAAAGAAACTAGCTGATTTTACGATTACACAAAGCAAAACTTTGAAAGCCAAAGGAACGCAACTCGTCTTAAAGCAAGTAATTTCGGATGCGCGTTGCCCAGAAGGCGTCAATTGTGTTTGGGGCGGCGAGGCACAAGTACTGGTGTCTGTATATCAAAACAAGAAATGGATGGATGAAGAAATATTGACTTTCTCCACAAAAAAAGTCGAGGAAAACAAGACATGGTTATCAAAAATATTAGCCATTCCGATAGCGAAAATCAAGTCGATTCGGTTGGTTCCTTATCCGAAAGACAGCATCAAAATTAATCCAAAAGACTATTGTATTAAAATAGAAATCGCCAAGTAATCTACTGACATCCGCAATTGTCCGTGCCACAGTTTTTCTTTGATTTTTTCTTCCAAAAAAACTTCCGTGCCAGAAAAGCGATGGCAAAACCTAGTATAATATATACGGCAATTTCTTGAAAATCCATTGTTTAAAGATATGACTTTACTTGCTTTACGATCATAATTTAACACCAACGCTTATAAAGAAAGTTCGCGCGTCGTTGGGCAGAATTCCTGGGCCAGGATAACCGCCTGCTCTTCTGGTTGCGTATATTGTGTTCGATAAATTATTGACTCCGCCACGAACAGTAAATTTTTGTAAGAAGCGGTATTCCATCGAAAGATCATAAACAGAATAGCCGTCAAGTTTTCCATTGACTCCAGTAGGCAAAGGAATTTCTGTGTTGTTTGCATCTGTATAAACAAGTCCCGTTCTTCTGTTTTGAATCGTTGATGAAAAGTTTCTAAAACTCCAAGTAATACCAAAATTGTGAATATAACGAGGCGCATTTTCAACACGATTCCCTTTTAAATTACTTTCGGTAAGCAAATTTGGTACGGTTTCAGAAGATTTAGTGACTTTATAATCCTCATAACGTGCGTCAATAAATGACATGGTTGTAAATAATTGAAGGTCTCCAATTTGTTGATTCACCTTCAAGGCTTTGGAAATATTCAAATCCACAAAACTTTCAATTCCTTTATGTATTGTTGTTCCGAGATTGGTTCTAAATTGATAAGTTCTTGGTGTTGGATCGTTGACAATTTTTTGAATCAATCCGATTTTATTGTTGTAATTCAGATAGAAACAGCCAACGTCGAAGTTAATCCAACCCAACAAATTTCCACGATAACCAAAATCGGCATTAAATCCATCAGCATCTTTCAAGTCTGGATCAATCACGTCATTAGTAGTTGGCGGGGTGATATCAGAAAACAGGACGGGTCGAAATGCTTGGGAGAAATTAGCATAAAAATTGGTTTTGTGGAGTTTATATTCAACGCCAATTCCCATCAATAATTTATTTCTACCCAAACTCTCTGGTATAACATTGTCATCTTTTCCATCTTTGATACCCAGTCGCCCAGCCATAGATGATTTGATGTTTTCGTAACGAATACCAGGAGTTATACTTAAATGGTTATTGACTTTAAATTGATTTTCTGCAAACAAAGCGATATTGTCTGTTTCTAAGTCTAAGGTGCGAGAAAACCGACCGTCTATTTCTAAATCAAAATTGGAAGCAGTTGTCCCATTTTTTGCTTGTTTTCGTGTTGTATTGGCTCTATAAAGTCTCGCTCCAAAAGCTAAATTTTGATTTTGTTTTCCAAGCTTGTACGTGTAAATACTTCTTGTTTCAACGCCTATATTTATATAAAAGTCGCGATCCACTTGACGATTGGCGTAGTCAGTGGTGGTTAGGCTTATCGCATCAGGAGTATTTGGTGTTGCAGTAAATCCAACGCTGTTGCGCTCGCCAATTAGACCAAATAATTTGGTATTTAGAGTCAAATTAGAAGACAGTTTGGTATCTAAAACTAAAGCGGCGACATTCCAGGGCGTTCCAAACCAATTTCTCGCACGAAGCGATTGTCTTGGATTGTCTTTGAATTTCGCATCAGTCAAACCTCCAGCTTGTTGCATTTCATAATCCATGTTAGTGTACTCGAGCGATAATTTGGTGTTAGCAGAAAATTGATAGGCGACAAAAGCATGCGAGTTTCTTACTTCATAATTGCTATTTTCTCTCCAGCCATTTCCTGTTCTAAAGTGATTGTAAACGTAGTAAGAGAACTTGTTTTTAGTTCCACCAATAGCATTATAGGAGCTCATCAATCCGTAACTGCCTAGTGTGTTTTGGGTTTCAAAAGAGAATGGTTTTTCGGTTTCTCTTTTTAGAACATAATTGAGCATTCCACCGAATTGAGAACCGAATTGCAGTGATGCGCCACCACGAACTAATTGAATAGATTCTACGGCTTCTAGTGGCGGGTTATAGTACGCTTCTGGATAACCAAAAATATCAGAAGAAATGTCGTAGCCGTTTTGACGCGTATTGAGTTCCCAGCTTCTATTAGGACTTAAGCCTCTAACGCCTACATTAATTTGGATGCCAGAACCTTCATTTTCCCAAACAGATACTCCAGGCACTTTTGAAAATACTTCACGAGCATTATTGGTAGTAAAATTGGCATTGATATTTGCCATTCGAATGACCTCGTTTTTCTTTCCAGAAAAGAGTGCGTTGTTTTCGACTTCATGCAATCGTTCAGGAGTTTGTTGCTTGACGATAATAGTAACCGTTGAAAGTTTCTTGACAGTATCATTTAAGGCAAAATCATAAAGATCTTCTTGGGCAATTAGAAAAGAGGAAATTGAAAAAAGAATGGCGGAAAGAAGTAATTTCATTGTCGAATTTGTAATAAATTTTCGGCAAATATAAACGCTAATTCTTATTTAGACAAATTAAAAATAATAAATTTTTGCTTTTAACTTTTGTTAAACTAATTGTAGAAAAAGTGTGAAGTTATTGAAGCACTTGATAAGCCAAAAGAGCTACAATATATGCCAAACTACTCATAAAAATAAGTTGCGCCAAAGGCCATTTCCATGAGTTTGTTTCTTTTTTGGTTATTGCTAAGGTACTAGCGCACTGCATGGCAAAGGCATAGAAAAGCAGTAATGAAACTCCAGAGGCGAAGTTGAAAACTTTTTTGCCAGTTACAGGGTTGATTTCCGCTTGCATTTTGTTTTTGATCGTACTTTCATTTTGGGTATCTCCAACACTGTAAATAGTAGCTAAAGTGCCAACAAAAACTTCACGAGCAGCAAATGAACTAATCACTGCGATGCCGATTTTCCAATCGTATCCTAGTGGAGAAATAACAGGTTCAATAGATTTGCCCATCAAACCTATGTAAGAATTTTCTAATTTTTGAGAAGCCACCTCATTATCTAAATCAGATTGTGATAATGGATTTGCGATATTTTTTTCTTTAATAATGTTTTCTGCATTGTTAAAATTTTCACCGTGACCATTAGACGCCAAAAACCACAATACAATTGAAATGGCCAAAATAATTTTACCGGCACCAAATACAAAGGCTTTGGTTTTTTCAATTACGTTGATAAAAACATTTTTAAAAAGAGGTAGTTTATAATTCGGCATTTCAATCACGAAATAGGTTTTGCCTTTTATTTTCAAAACTTTATTTAATAAATAGGCAGAAAAAATCGCAGAGCCAAATCCGATAAGATACAGCAGCATTAAGGTCAATCCTTGTAAGTTGATGATTCCCAAAACATATTGATCAGGAATGACTAGTGCAATAATGATCGCATACACTGGTAATCGTGCGGAACAAGTCGTAAATGGCGTTACCAAAATAGTAATCAATCGTTCTTTCCAGTTTTCAATATTCCTAGTCGCCATAATTGCGGGAATGGCGCAAGCAGTACCAGAAATTAATGGCACGACACTTTTTCCAGATAGCCCAAAACGGCGCATGATTTTATCCATCAAGAAAACAACGCGACTCATATAACCACTTTCCTCAAGAATCGAAATAAACATAAAAAGAAAAGCAATTTGTGGAATAAAAATTAAGATTCCACCAATACCGGGAATAATACCTTGAGCAATTAAATTCGTTAAAACGCCAGCGGGCAACTTCTCGTTTGCCAAGGCACTTAAGTTGGCAAATGCCCCATCTATGGCTTCCATTGGGATTTTAGACCAATCAAAAATAGACTGAAATATCACCGATAAGATTAAAAAGAAAATCACATAACCCCAGAATTTATGGGTTAGGACGCGATCCAGTTTGCTTCGAAAATCTTTGGCATTGGCGGTGTCAATCTGCTGTCCTTCTTTTAAAACATCATTGATAAACTGATAGCGTTTGATAGTTTCTTTTTGTTGCAATCGTTTCAGATCCGCATGTGATTTGGTGAAAGAACCTCGAATTTCATTTCGATCTAAATTCAAGAAATTAACATCTTGAGTAATAACCAACCAGAGCTTATACAACAACTGATTGGGGAAAGTTTTACGAAGATTCTCAAAATAGTCCGGATCAATCGAAGATGCATTTAGGCAAGGTTCGGTTGAAATAGATTTATAATTGACGATTAGATTTTTCAACTCTTCAATTCCTAATCCTTTTCGTGAACTCACTAAGGCAATCTTGGTTTTCAATTTTTCTTCCAACAACGGAATATCTAGGGAAATTCCTTTATATTTCATACGATCCGCCATATTGATGACCAAAATCGTTGGAATCTCGAGGTCTTTTATTTGGGTAAAAAGGAGTAAGTTTCTTTTTAAATTTTCAACATCAGTAATCAATAATGCTACGTCTGGAAAAAGCTTGTCATTCCTATTCAACAGCAACTCGATGACCACATTTTCGTCAATAGAACTTGCATTTAAACTGTAAGTTCCAGGCAAATCAAGAATGTTTGCTTTGATGTTGTTGGGTAGTTTACAGAAACCGATTTTCTTTTCAACGGTAATTCCAGGATAGTTTCCCACTTGTTGGTTGAGACCCGTAAGTTGATTAAATACAGACGTTTTTCCTGTATTAGGATTTCCAATCAAAGCAACATTGATGTTTTGTTTACTTTTCATAGCGTGCCTTTTTCGAAAAGTGTCACTTCAATTTCACGGGCAGTTTCTAACCGAATCGCTAGATGACACCCATTAATATTCAAGTACAATGGATCTCCAAAAGGAGCGATTTGAAGTAACTCAACAACATTTCCGGGCAAGCAACCCATTTCCAATAATTTTAGTGGAATGGATTCTACATCAAACGCTTCAATGCGTGCTTTTTCGCCTTTTTTTAAACTGGAAATGGTCGTTTTCAAATCTTATTTAGATTGAATTAAGATTGCAAAAGTAAAGATAAAAACAGTATCATCTAAAATAAATGCATAATAAAAGAGGCGATTTATTCTTGTGTAAGCAGCCAGTTGATATCTTCAATAAGTCGCTGTATTTCTTCTTTTTTGGTTCCGTCGTAAAAACCTCGAACCCGTCTCTTCGTGTCTACCAAGACGAAGTTTTCCGTATGCACCATATCGTACAATTCTGATGGTTTTCCGAGCTTCACTGCTAAATATGATTTTCTTGCCAAGCTGTATATCGCTTTCTTATCGCCGGTGACAAGATTCCATTTTTGGTCATTCACGCCTTTTTTAATGGCATACGCTTTTAAGACTGGCACCGAATCGGTTTCGGGAAAAACGGTATGAGAAAGCAACATTACTTTAGGATTCTTCGCAAAAGCTTTTTGCACATCGACCATATTCGTGGTCATAATGGGACAAATAGAGCCGCAGGTAGTAAAGAAAAAATCGGCAACGTAAATTTTCCCTTCATAGTCTTTTTGCGTGACGACTTTACCATTTTGGTTGGTGAAAGAAAAATTTGAAATGGTATGGTATTTTTGAATGTATTGCACCGTGCTGTCGACTAATTCTGGATTTACGTCAGCAGGATTATATATTGGTAAGTTTTTTTTAGGCTTCAACGCCTGATAGAACAAGAATACAATGATGACTGAAAATACAGACATGATTCCGAAGAAGATTCGAAATTTTTTTAAGAATTCGAGCATATAAATAATTTGTAGCAAAAGTAGTAAAACACGATTAACACTGACTTAAATTAACAGAATGTTAATTGTGGCGGAACGTTTCCCCCATTAAGCTGAGAATGTTAAAGAGATTATGGATGACGATTATTTAATTATATTTGAAAAAAAGTTAACTATGAAAAAGGTCCTCCTAATAATTTTATTTTTCAGTTTTTACTCTGGTTTTTCTCAGTACAATTCGACCGCGCCTTGGCTGGTGAATGATTCTTTGGCGCAAAGAGGAAAAGCGGACATCAATCATTTGGTATCTGTCTTTGATCAATATTGGGCGAGTAGAGATAGAAACAAAAAAGGTAGCGGTTATAAGCCTTTTATGCGATGGGAGTATCATTGGAGAAACATGACCAATCCGCAGGGTTACTTAATTACACCCGGAGAAATGTGGGCCGCTTTTAATGAAAAAAACGCGGCAAAGGCAAATAGATTAGCGAGTCCAAATGTAGCGCCAACTAGTAATTGGGAACCAATCGGACCTTTTGCAAATGCAACGCCGCAATCCACAAGGGCAAGAGGAAGAGTTAATATTGTGCATGTAGATCCATCAAATCCGAATACAATCTATATGGGAACACCGGCAGGTGGAATTTGGAAAAGTATGGATGCTGGCATCAATTGGCAACCGATGTCCGATAATTTGCCGCAAATTGGCGTTTCGGGAATTGCAGTTGACTATTCGAATCCAAATGTTATTTATATTTCAACTGGCGACAAGGATAATGGCGACAGTTATTCAATTGGGGTCATGAAATCTCTAGACGGTGGAGCAACATGGAATACGACGGGATTGACCTTTACCAATAGTTCTTCTCGTTCGGGAGATATTTTAATTCATCCTTTTAACAATCAAATTTTGTGGTGCGCGACCAACACGGGCATTTTTAAGACGGTTGATGGGGGCAATTCATGGACTAATGTACGAACTGGTAATTTTTCGCAAGGTTCTATTCGATTAAAGCCTGGCGATCCTTCAACAGTATACGCTGTTTCAGGGAATAGATTTTTTAGATCAACGGATGAAGGAAGCACGTTTACAACGATTACTGCGGGTTTACCTTCAAATTCAGGAAGATTGGTGATGGATGTTACTCCAGCAAATTCTAATTATGTTTATATCCTTAGCGCAGCGACTTCAGCTGCTTTTCAGGGAATTTATAAATCTGTTGATAGCGGGACGAGTTTTGTCAAAACCTCTGGAAGCACAGATATATTTCAAAACACACAAGCCTTTTACGATTTGGCGTTAGCGGCTTCTTCATCCAATGCAGAAGAAATTTATACAGGTTGTTTAAATGTTTGGAAATCTTCTAACGGCGGAGCAACGGTGACTCGGTTGAACGATTGGAATACTTACAATAGCAGGTTTACGCATGCGGATATTCATTATTTGGGTTATTTTGGAAACAATCTCTATTGCGGCAGTGATGGCGGTATTTATCTTTCTCAAGATAACGGCGGAACTTTCGTAGACAAAACCGGCGCTGCTCAAATAGGTCAGATTTATAAGATTGATGTTGCAAAGCAAACAGCATCTAAATTGGTTGCCGGATTCCAAGATAATGGAGGCTTTGGCTATAGTAATACTTTGTGGAAAAGTTATCACGGTGGTGACGGAATGGACAATGCAATTGACCCAACCAATAGCAGCTTGCTTTACGGGTTCTTATATTATGGAGACAGCCTGTTTATAAGCAATAACGGTGGAACTTCTTTAACATCAACGGTTGGACCACCAACAGGACAATCTGGTAATTGGGTGACACCTTTGAAAGCAAATGCTGCAGGTGAAATTTTTGCTGGATTTGGTCAGTTGTATCGACTTAATGGTTCGGCTTGGGTGCTTCAAAGCGTTTCTGGACTTAGTGGAAGTAATTTAGAATTGGTTACTCTTGATCCGAGCGATGATAATATCATGTATGTTGTAAATGGAGGGATTTTGTATAAGAGCACGAATAAGGGAATCAATTTTAATTTGCTATATGTCGCACCGACTAACATTACCTCTGTTGCCGTTCACTCTTCGGATAGCAATATTTTATATTTGACAACACAAGGTACGTCTGGCCAAGTCTATCGATCAACAAATGGCGGGACTTCGTTTTCTAATTTCAATACCGGATTACCAGGCATTGGTAAAAACGTAATTGTTCATCAAGGACAAAATTCTAGAAACCCGCTTTACATTGGTACAAGCCTCGGAGTTTACTACAGAGACGATACACTTTCTCAATGGGAACCATTCGACACGAATTTGCCAAATGTAAGTGTCACTGATTTAGCGATTAATTTGCAAGACGAAAAACTAATTGCGTCGACTTACGGAAGAGGTGTTTGGCAAACAAGTATTCCATTTGAAATTCTACAGAATGACCTTAAGATCTCACAATCACAAATGCAATCTGGAGAAATCGTATGTAACGGCACTTATTTTCCTCAAGTTACAATTCAGAACAGAGGCACAAATACAATCAATACCATTACTTTTGACTACCAATATAATGGCACGCCATTGAATTTTGTTTGGAACGGAAACCTAAATTCTTTAGAGGAAACAACGTTAGATTTACCTCAAATAGTTACCGATTCTGGAGCATATTACTTGAACGTAACGGCAAACATAAGTAGTGATGAGAACCAATCTAATAACCAATCGAGCACGTTGTTTTATGTAAATAATGCTGGAACCGTTGGAATTGCAAACACTTTCGAAAATGGAACGCCAAACTTAATCTCCTACAATCAAATCGGACAAGAGCAATTATGGGAGAAAGGTGTTAGTACAAAAACGCTTTTAAATACAGTATCTCCGGCAAATCAAGTCTATGCAACAAACCTGTCTGCCAATTATCCAGATGATACGACCGCCTACTTGGTTTCGCAATGTTATAACTTGACACAAGTGGTAAATCCAGTGATTAAATTTAATCTAGCTTTTGATTTACAAAACTCACGCGATGTATTGTACATGCAGTATTCAACAGATTTTGGAGTGAATTGGGAAACATTAGGAACGGCATCTGACCTCAATTGGTATAACTCTTTTTCAGTGCCTTCTCCTACTGGTGGTGGTTGCTTAAATTGCATTGGATCTCAATGGTCAGGAAGAAACTTAAATTTTATAGAATACAATCTGCCTCTAAATTTTATAAACGATCAAAGTAATGTGATTTTTAGATTTGTTTTTAAATCGAACGAAGTAACAAATTACGAAGGCGCTATCATTGATAATTTTATGGTTGATGGAGTGTTAGCCAACCAAGAGTTTGATATCAATAAATTAGCAGTTTTTCCAAATCCGTCGAAATCTATTTTTAATGTGTCATTTGGAAATGCAATTCCAAAATCGATAGATGTTTATGACATAACGGGCAAAATACTATTATCGAAAAACGACTTCAAAAACATCCAAAGTAATTTTGCGATAGACCTTACAAATGCTGCAAATGGGGTTTACTTTTTGAACTTTAAGACCGATAATCAAAGCATTACAAAAAAAATAATCAAACATTAATTTCAATACTAATTCATGAAAATGCAATCAATTAAAGCAATTCTTTATGCTTCTTTAATCATTGTGGGTTACCACAGTATGCAAGCGCAGTCAACCAAAAAGCAAACGAGTCCCGGAATAAATATATCCGACATGGACCAAAAAGTAAAGCCAAAAGACGATTTTTATCGTTATGTTAATGGTTCTTGGTTGGATAAAGCTGAAATACCAAGCGATAAAACTTCCTATGGGAGTTTCGCCATTCTTTTTGAAAAAACGGAAAAGGATGCATTAAACATTTTGAAAGACGCAGTAAAAAACCCAAAGTACAAAGCGGATTCAGACCAAGGGAAAACAGTAACTTTCTATAAATCTATTATAGATACAGTTTCGAGAAATGCGCAAGGAATCAATCCAATCAAAAAGTACTTAGACAAAATTAACGCCATCAAAAACAATGAAGACCTACTGAAGCTAATTATTGAAATGGAACCGATTGGCGGGATTGGGTTTTTCTCCATCGGTATTGGCGCTGATGATAAAGACAGCAACAAGAATTCAGTGAATTTGATGCCAGGCAGATTGGGTCTACCAGATCAAGACTACTATATTTCTGAAGAGAAAGACATGAAGGAAAAACGTGAAAAGTACGTAACCCATGTGGCTAAGATGTTTGCTTTTTTTGAAGATGATACGCCTGCAAATAATCTCATTAAAGCTCAAAAAGTACTCGATCTCGAAATAGAAATGTCGAAACCTAGACTCACTAGAGTCGAGCGAAGAGATAGTCGAAAGCAATACAACCCAATGACGCTGCCAGAATTGCAAAAAATGGTTCCAGCAGTTAATTGGGTTGACTATTTTTCTGGAGTAGGTTTCAAGAAAATCGACACCATCATCGTGTCACAGCCGCGTTATATGCAAGCTTTGCAAACGGTTTTGGCTGCGAATAAAGTGGAAGATTACAAGCAGTATTTGCGTTGGACATTATTAAATAGAACTGCGGGTCAATTATCAGACAAGATTGGTGAGGCAAATTTCGATTTTTATGGAACAACTTTAAATGGAATTTTGAAAAGGAGACCACTCGAAGAACGTGCATTACAAACGGTGAATAATTCTATTGGTGAGGCATTAGGTAAGTTATATGTAGACAAAATGTTCCCGCCAGAAGCTAAGGCTAAAGCGGAGAAAATGATTCAAAACGTTATAGCGGCATACAAAGTTAGGATTAATGCTCTTACATGGATGTCCGCAGCAACAAAAGTAAAGGCAATTCAAAAACTGGATAAGCTAATTATCAAAATTGGTTATCCAGATAAATGGGAAGATTATGCCTCATTAAATATAAAAGCTGCAAACGAAGGCGGTGGTTATTTTGAAAATGTCAATGCCATTTCATTATGGAGTTTCAATGATGATATGCAAAAATTAGACAAACCGGTTGATAAAACAGAGTGGTTTATGTCGCCACAAACCGTAAATGCTTATTACAATCCATCGTATAACGAAATTGTTTTTCCTGCTGCAATCTTACAAACCCCATTTTACAATTATCAAGCAGATGAGGCTGTGAATTATGGCGCAATCGGTGCTGTTATCGGGCATGAAATTTCACATGGATTTGATGATTCCGGGGCGCGTTACAACGCTGACGGAAATCTAGTTGACTGGTGGACAGAAGAAGACTTGAAACAATTTGAAGCACTTGGAGCTTCGTTAGCGGATCAATATAGCGCGGTGGAAGTATTGCCTGGTGTAAATGTAGATGGGAAGTTTACTTTGGGCGAGAACATTGGAGATTTAGGTGGTGTGAACGCAGCTTACGACGGATTGCAAATGTATTTGAAATCGCAACCCAAGCAGCCGCTGATTGACGGTTTTACTCCTGAACAGAGATTCTTTCTTTCTTGGGCTACGGTTTGGAGAAGCAAATCTAGGGAAGAGGCTTTAAAAACACAAGTAAAAACAGATCCGCATTCGCCGGAGCAGATCAGAGGTTATTTACCGTTATTGAATGTTGATGCTTTTTATAAAGCGTTTGACATTAAACCTGGAGATAAAATGTATCTCGCTCCAGAAAAGCGAGTGAAAATCTGGTAAAATCATAAACGAAAACCCCGTCAATACTGATGGGGTTTTTGTTTTATTTCAATAGATATTCTTCCATAAATCGAATGACAGCCAGTCTTTGAAAATCAACATTGGGTTTCCTTTTAAAACCATGTCCTTCATCGGTGGCTTCTAAATACCAGACAATATTTCCGTTACTTTTCAATTTATCACGCATTTGAGTTGCTTCAGAAAGTGGCACTCTTGGGTCGTTTTTTCCTTGAATAATAAAGATAGGCTTCTTAATCTTGTCTACATTGTTGATGGGCGCAATTTTTTCCATGAACGCAGACATTTCTGGAATTCTTTCGTCGCCATATTCTACTCTTCGTAAATCACGACGGTAGTCTTCCGTGTTTTTTAAGAACGTATTGAAGTTTGAAATACCTACTACGTCGACAGAGCATTTAATTCGATCCGCATAATGAAAAGCCGTTGCTAGCGACATGTAACCGCCATAACTTCCGCCCATAATCATAATTTTATCTTTGTCAAGTTCTGGCTGTAAGGCAATCCAATCTAGTAATGCGCCAATATCTTTCACAGAATCTTCTCGTAAATACCCATTGTCTTTGGTTAAAAATGTTTTTCCAAAACCGGAGGAACCTCGAACATTGGGAGCGATAAAGGCCACACCCATTTCATTGGTGTAATAATTATTGGCGCCTAAAAAAGAAGCCATTGATTGTCCTTCTGGACCGCCATGAATATTAATTACGACCGGTCTTTTCCCTTTAAACTTTGGAGAAGCGGGATAGTAAAATCCAGTAATGGTGAGTTTGTCAAAAGATTTCCACGAAATTGCTTTAGGTAACGAAATATCTGATTCTTGAATTTGACCCAATTCGCTTTTAGTCCAACGGGTAATTTCTCCAGTTTTCAGCACCAACTTGAATACGTCGGAAGCTGATTTTGCGGTAGATTGCGTAAAGAAAATAGCGGAATCATCAGAAGTAAATCGCATTGAACTAAGTAAACCTGGAGGTAAACTTTTAACTTCATTGAATAATTTTGTAGCAGTGTCCATGATATACATTTTACTGGAGCCCGACTCGTTGGTGGTGAAAACCAAAGTTTTTTGATCTTCTGAAAGTGTATAATTTTCAACACTCCACGGAATAGAACTTGTGTAAAATGTAAATTTTTTGGTCGTTAAATCAAATGTTCCCAAACGTTCAAACTCATTGTCTTTATCGGACATAAGCCAAATTTCATTATTGTTTTTTGAGAAACTGGCACCACTTTGCAATATATTCGGCGTTTTTCTCTCGGTTACTTCTGTGAGTTTTCCCGTTTCAACTTCTAATAACCATACATAAGATTCATTGGCCGAAATCGATTCGCGAATCAGCAATTTTGAATAATCAGAAGAAATGTCAGAAATGCCCCAACCGCCGCCTTTGACTTCCAGCACCAATTTCTCGTTAGCAAGATTTTCTGGATCCATAAAATAAATGTCGCGATCTTTTCCATTTCGCTTGGTCGACGAATAATAAAATCCTTTTCCGTCTTTGCGCCATGTTACGCCGCCATTTTGCGATCGGCCGCCAGCAGTTAATAGGGTTGATTCGAGTGTTTTTAGGTCGAGTTTATATAATTGCCCAAATTCATTACCACTAGCATCAGCAGAATAAATGAGATAGTTCCCTTTTGTCGGTTCGAAAATGGCGTTGCTAACCGGCTCGTCGAAAAAAGTAATTTGCGTTCGATCGCCAAGAGGTTGCTTTACCTGATGCAATTGCGGCGTTGTACCAAAACGCGTTGCTACAACAATCTCATTGGTAATGGGATGCACAGCTGTCAATGTTGCGCCTCTCGCTTCGGTGTACTTTTTTACTTTGTTCGCCAAGTCTTTCGAAATTTCCGGAATGTTTTCGGTAATCAAGTTCTCATTGGGAGCAACAACATCCTTCTTTTCTTGCGCAAAGGCAGCAACTGAATTTAGGAAAACCAACAGTAAAGGGTAGTGAAGTAGTTTCATAACAGGCAATAAATTAAATTGGGTTTATTTTTTTTCTCAGCGCTAAATTAACCAAATACAATCCAATAAGTACGATAAATCCGCCGCTGGCGACATACAAAGTTAAAGATTCATCGAATATTATCGCTCCTAAAATCACAGCGACAACTGGATTAATGTAAGCATAAATACTATTGATTTCGGCGGGCAGTTTTTGTAAGGCGTATATAAATGCGATAAAGGTCAAGACAGAACCAATGATCACTAAATACGCAATCGACCACCATGAATTGGAAGGAATATCAGTTAAGGGAATCGTGTTTCCAGTGGCGCCAATAACCGTAAAAAGTGATAAACTCGAAATCAACATTTGCAATCCCAAACTGAAATATGGATTAAAACTCGCTGCTTTTTTCTTCGTATATAAAGTGCCAAAGGCCCATGTAAGCGTCGCGATCAAAGACAAAAAAATACCAAAACTAAAATTTGGATCGAGAAAGTCTTTTAAATGTTCGTAGAAGATAATACAAACCCCAAAAAAACAGGTTGCGATTCCAAATACCGCTTTTGAATTTAATTTTTCACCTCTGAAATACATAATGATCACAATCCAAATCGGAAAGATGGCACCGAGAATAGCGCCCAAACCACTACTAATATATTTGATTCCCCAGGTACTTAATCCATTACTCAAAACGAAATTGAGCAAACTTAAAATAAGAATTGTTCGCCACTGATTCCGTTTGGGCCACGGTGTTTTTTTGAGGAGAAAGTAGCCAACGTAAAGAATTCCGCCGAGAAATTGTCTAATCGCTACAAGCTGCATTGGTGGCATATGTTTCACACCTTCTTTTGAGGCAATCCAAGTCGTTCCCCAGAAAAAACTAACCCAGCACAAAGCGAGAATAGGCAGTCCGATAGCTTCGATTTTTGATGAAACAGCCTTTTTAATTTTTGCTTTCAAATTAAAGCGGATTTATTTTGAATTTGTATTGAAGAACATCTTGAATCTTATCACTTGAAATAGTTTTCCCATTTGAAATAGAATCAACATTAAATTCTGGCAAATCTAAGTTCATTTCAATTGCTTTTTCGATATAATATTCTTTTCGTGAAGGATGAAAAGGTGTTACAGCGTTAAAAGTTTCATTCCAACAATCTTGTTCAATAATACTAGCGATGATTCCGATGCAATCTTCTAGGGGAATTAGATTAATTGGAGCGTCGGGATTTTCGATGTTTTTTCTTCCAGCTAAGAAACGAATTGGATGTCGATTTTGCCCAATCAAACCTCCAAAACGCAAGACAGTTGTTCTAAATGAAGTGTTGTTTTTTAGCAGCAATTCTGAAGCTAACAATTGCCTTCCGCTTTCTGATTCAGGTGACGCTATAGAATCTTCTGTCACAATTTCATTGCTATCTGCGTACACAGAAGTCGAGCTAACAAAAATCACTTTTGAAACACTTGATTTTTCAATCTCTGGAATGAGCAGTTGAATTTTTGCAACGAAATTGTCCTTTTCAATGCTGCGAAGTTTCGGAGGAATATCGATGATCAAGATTTCTGATTTGTCTAGAAACGCGGTTATTGGACCTTCTATTTCTTCTGAAGAAAGTTCAATTTGGTAGGGAATGATACCAGCATTTTCTAGTGATGGCAACTTATCAACGGACGTGGTTGAGCCTTTCACAGGATATCCATTTTGAATCAATTGTTTAGCTAAAGGTAAGCCTAGCCAGCCACAACCTAAAATACTGATTTGCGTCATTTTGTTTTCAATGTATCAATATTTTGTGATGTGCTGTCTTTAGAAATCATCATTTTTGGAACCGCCGAAAGTGCTGTTGGCGCAACTTGAACAGTAGGTTTGATTTTTTGTTGAATCACCACTGCATCAGTGAGGACAAATGGCGTGGGCATCATCCAATTTTCTCGAGGACTGATTTTAAAGGATGGATTGTACATCAAATCAAATGAACTTTCTAATAAATCCATGTCCAAAGCAGTGTTTTTAGGAATGCAAAAATCTAAAAACAGCGGGTCATTGTCTACTACATAATAGCTCAAGACTCGACGAGACGTTCTTTTATATAAATCGTTTTTTTGATTTATTGACTTCACTCCATTTGCTTTAAGATGATAAATGGCCATGTTTTGATTAGCCAAGATGTCATATCGATTGACCAAACGATTCGGAGAAATCTTAATTTTGAAATAGCGGAATTTGCCAACCACTGAGTCTCTAACAAATGAAATGGTAGGTCTAGCGATTGATTTTAAAGGAGCTTTAGCGGTATAGGTAATGCCAGAATTGTATTTACTAAACAAGTCATCCGTGATATCTTTAGGATTTTCCATTGGATTATTGCCTAAGTATTTTTTGGTCCAATCATCTAAATTAGTATCATAAGTCAACCATCTCGCCTGATTCTTATCTGCATTTAAAACATAAAGCAAGCTATTGGGTTTATTACGTCTTGTTGTATAGTCTGAAGTAAGATGCGCCACTACTAAAAAAACAATGGCCACTAGAAAGAATAATCCTGCCCATTGCTTCTTATGGGGGAAAGCACCGAAAACCGGAAATAACAAAGCAAAAACTAAGACTAATAAAGCACTGCTTCCCGCTAACATTTTTAGACCTAATCCAATAGGGAATTGTATCACAAATGGAATAAAAATAAAAATGGCCGGTGTAAGTAATATTAAATTTAAGAATAGACTTGATTTTTGCGTTAAAATAAAATAGGCTAGCATCAATAAACAAAAACAAACGGGAATGATAAAAAATCCTGCTCCAGGCAAGTAAAATGCAATGCCAAAATTAATCAATAGCCAAATGAATAATGGTGCAATTGTTTGATTCAAATTTGAAGTTGCCGTATTTGAATTGGAATAAAAAAGAAAACCAAACGCGAGAGCCAAGAAAGAAAACGCAGCGATATAATAATGACCGTTATAAGTAAAGCCTTGGAGAATATCATTGTAATTTGGGTAAATAGACAATAGGATTTTCCATCCAAAATAACCACAAATCCCCGTGGCAAGTAGCGTTCCAAGGAGATTTAAAAAGCCATTTAGAATATGTTTTTCAATTAAAATCTTCTTTCCTAGTCCAATAAAGACAAGAAAAATAAAGAAGATTGACGCCGCAATCGCCATGTTTAATGTCCAAGAAAAAGGATACGTTACAAAATAGAAGGGAATATTAAAGTAAACGAAATCTTCGACTGAATTCAAGTCCTTCAAATCGGCATTTGAATAGTACTGTAACAAAGGCATCAAGTAAGAACCTTGGTGTTCAATAGTTTTGGGAGATATATTCGAATAGGAATCTTGTTGTGTATGATAGTTAAAGTGGTTGTCAATAAAGGCAAAATTATAACCTTGAATCTCTCCTTTCTCTCTAAAAACAGTCAAGTCGGTATCATTTGGGAGCATTTTATAGATGCTATACATTAGCGAATTGGATACTGGATATTTAGGATTGGCTTCTGAAAAACCTTTTACTAAAGCGGCGTTGCCTTGATTCACTTCCATCAACATATAACTTGGACCCGAAGTGCCGCGCGCCTCAAAGTTAATTGCCAATCCTACTTCTTTTGCCCATTTGTGCTGGGTAACAAAAAGCGCAGCACCGTTCAAGCCCAATTCCTCAGCATCAGAAAACAAAATAATAATGTCGTTCTTCCGAGATTTGTTTTCATGCAAAAAAGCCCTTAGTCCCTCGAGTATTGTAGCCAGTCCAGATGCATCATCACTGGCGCCTTTTGAAAAGGAATGTGGTGCGGTGTCATAATGAGAGAGTAATAGCAGTGATTTCGAAGGATTGTTTCCGTTTATTCGAGCAATGATGTTTCTTGACTTTACTAAATTGCCCCATTCAGTGAGCGTTGTTCCCTTCTGAATTTGAGGTTGTAGCCCTAGTTTTTCTAATTCTTGTACAAGATAATTGGCCACATCGGTGTGGTTTTTTGAACCGACATAATGGGGCTTTTTGGAAATAAACTTGATATGATCTAAGGCTTTATTCGTCGAAAATTCAGACAAACCTGTTGAATTCGATACCCAAGCTGGCATCATCGAATAAAATAAAATCCCTATTACAACTGCAATAAAAGCCGCAGCTAGAATAGAATTGTTATTTTTTTTCATAGCAATAGCATCATTATGTGTTAAAGTCTTTTTTTACCAAAATAAACTGTTGTTTATCGGAGTTCAAATAGCCTTGGTTGTACACAAAGTGGTAGGTTTTTCCGGTTTTGGTTTGAAGTTGATTGGTGTAAAATTCAAAATCAAATCCTTTATCTAGTAGTTTGGTTCTTGTTGTTTTTGTTTTTTTATCGGTATTTAATTCTGAGAGAATCCGGTAATTCTTGCGCAATTTGTTATTGATATTACGCATGTAATTGTTGGTGTCTTTGTTGATTTTGTTGTTGTAGCTATTTCGACAACAGTCACAGCAAAATTTTTTGTCTTCACGGCCTGCAATGACATCGCCGCACTCTAAACAGTTTTTCATGGCTTATAAATTTAAATTAGTATATGGATTTGAAAATATCTTTCTGCTTCAATTTTAAATATGAAATCGCACAAATTCCGAGAGTAATTGATTTGGAGAAATATGTGCGATTTATCCTTAAAATCAATCAAATATAATAATTAAAATTCATTTGCAAACGGTTACAAATAGTTACAACCGAAATTAAACGCTTAAAAACCGATAAATTATAAGCTGGATTTTCAACTTTGTCGAGTCAAGGAACAGAAACATTGACAGTAATTTAATAACAGTAAAACTAAAAATTTAAACGCCATGAGTACATTAAGAAACCACGTTCAATTGATTGGACACGTTGGGCAAGATCCCGAAATTAAGTCTTTTGAAGGCAACAAGAAACTTGCGAATCTTACCATCGCCACAAAAGAAAACTACAAAAATGAAAAAGGAGAGAAAGTAGAAGAAACCCAATGGCATCGAATTACAGCTTGGGGGAAGACAGCGGAAATCATCGAGAAATATGTCGTAAAGGGTAAAGAAATTGCCGTAGAAGGGAAGTTAAGACACCGTTCTTACGATGATAAGAACGGAGATAAGAAGTATGTCACCGAGATAGTAGTTTCTGAATTACTATTGTTGGGCAAGTAGATTCAATTTTTCAATCGTCGCAATTGCATATATCAATATTGCGGCGATTGATTTGTTTAGTCTTTTTAACAACATTCGTAAAAAGTTGTCAACACGAAAACGTTTTCGATAAGAATTGTTCACACATAAGGCATTTTTATTATTTTAGATATAATATCTTTAGGAAAGCAATTCGTTAATACACAACGACTTTATGAAAAAAGTAATTCCTTGCATTATTGTTTTGTCTCTATTCTTTATTTCAAGTAAGGGTTTTTCTCAAGTTGGAATAAATACCACCAATCCATTAAGTACTATAGATATCAATGGTAATTTATCTGTCAAGACCTTTATTATGATTGGTAGCGCAACTCCGACAACAATTAGTGATGGATTTTATTTGTCTCTAAATCCGCAGGCAGCAGATCAAGAGTTCATATTGCCAAGTCCAATTTTTTTTCCAGGTAGAATGTACATACTTCGAAATATTAGCGATACCAACACTGCAAAATTGACAACACCTGTGGGACTGTTATTTGGAAAAGGAAAAACAACCGGAGGAGCTACTTCCATCTACATGTATGACGATAATAATAGAACGATTACCGTGATTAGCGATGGGCTAAATTGGACTTATATTTATTAATGTCCTTTCACCAATAAGGGTAGAACTTCCGATATTTTTACTAAAGTTCTAAAATTGGGATGTTCTACTTTATGACTTATCTTTTCATGTTCCCAAGTAGTGTGAAAAGGAATATGAATCGCATGTCCACCAATCGCTAAAACAGGCAGCACATCCGATTTTAAAGAATTTCCAATCATAAAAAATTCGCTTGGTTCAATCTCTAAACGCTTCAAAAGCTTTTGATAGTTGAGTTCTTGCTTATCCGCCATGACTTCGATGTGATGAAAGTAAGCGCCTAAACCAGAATCATGTAACTTGCGCTGCTGGTCTTTCAAATCTCCTTTAGTTGCGACTACCAATTTGTATTTTCCCTGTAGTGCTTTCAAGGTGTCTTCAACGCCATCTAATAGTTCGATAGGCTTTTGCAATAATTCTTTCCCCAAAGCAATAATCTTTTCAATAACCTCCAGTGAAATCGTATTGTTTGAAATTCGCATCGCCGCTTCAATCATCGAGAGGATGTATCCTTTGATACCATATCCATACAAATCAAGATTGGCGATTTCTGTTTTGAATAGTTCTTGAGATAAACCTTGACTTGACAAATAATCACTCATCAACGCACAAAATTTTTCTTCTGTTTCTTGAAAATAAGGTTCGTTGACAAACAAAGTGTCATCAGCGTCGAAAGCAATTACTTTAAAATTCATTTTGCTGTTTTTTTCTTCCAATCTTAATTCTAATTTATGGTCTCTCCATTCTCAACTTCCGCATCTGGATTCACAAAAACCAATTTTCCTTGCGCATCATTAGTCATCAAAATCATCCCTTGACTTTCAACGCCACGTAAATTTCTCGGCGCTAAGTTGACTAAAACCATGACTTTTTTCCCGACAACTTCTTCAGGAGAAAAACTTTCTGCAATGCCAGACACAATGGTTCGAACATCTATTCCAGTATCTACTTTCAACACCAGTAGTTTATTGGCTTTCGGCATTTTCTCTGCTTCTAGAATAGTCCCAACACGCAAATCCATTTTGGAGAAATCTTCAAATTGAATTAGTTCTTTCTGCGCTGTAATTGTTTTGTTTTCGATACTGTTTGCGGTTTTTGTAGCTTCCAATTTGTCAATTTGTTTCTGAATTTGTTCGTCTTCAATCTGCGAAAACAATATTTCTGCCGCACCAATTTTGTGTCCAACAGCAATTAATTCCGTTTGCTCAGTCACATCGCTCCAGCTTTTCCCATGGTGGGTTTGGTTGAGAATGGCATCTAATTTTCCGGCAGTAAAAGGTAAAAAAGGCTCACTCAACACTCGTAAGGCGGACGCTATTTGCAACGCCACATACATTTGCGTTTGTACTCTTTCAGGATCTGTCTTTACCATTTTCCAAGGTTCTTCATCGGCCAAATATTTGTTGCCCAATCGCGCCACATTCATCAATTCGCCCAAAGCTTCTCTAAATCGATACCGCTCAATCGAACTGGATATCACTGCGGGATAAGCTTTCAATTCGTTCAAAGTTTGTGTGTCGACCTCCGAAAAAACATTCGGTTTTGGCACAATCCCATCATAATATTTATGCGTCAAAACCAACACTCGATTAATAAAATTGCCGAAAATCGCCGCCAATTCATTATTATTTCTCGCTTGAAAATCTTTCCAAGTAAAATCATTGTCTTTGGTTTCAGGCGCATTAGCTGTCAATGCATAGCGCAAAACATCTTGCTGCCCCGGAAAATCTTCCAAATATTCATGCAACCAAACGGCCCAGTTTTTTGAAGTCGATAATTTGTTGCCCTCTAAATTTAAGAACTCATTCGCAGGAACATTGTCGGGTAGAATATAGCTTCCCTCTGCTTTCAACATTGCTGGAAAAATTACACAGTGAAAAACAATATTGTCTTTTCCTATAAAATGCACCAGCTTCGTATCTTCACTTTTCCAATACGGCTCCCAATCTTTTCCTTCACGAGCTGCCCATTCTTTGGTTGAAGAAATATAACCAATTGGCGCGTC
>CALPOS020000004.1 GCA_943325255.2 Sphingobacterium thalpophilum | reverse complement strand
TTTGTTGAACCCATTTTCATTTATAAAACTCCCAGTTTACAAATACCTATTTAATCTCCGTAAGAACCCTATATTTAACTTTTGAGTCAATAAAAATTGATTTAGCTAGAATTTACTTTGCCTCCAGATATTGGCAGGAGAACGCCAGTATTTTTAGATTTGAGTTGTTGTATGTCCATGATATTTGTGTTTTATTATAAATATCTGAGATATGGAAATGGGTCTGATTTTTTTTGTGAAAAATATTGCAGAACTACTATCTAATTTTAAGTTGCCTGAAGAGTTACTAACTGTTTATAAGGAACAATTAAAATTAACTTATGAAATGTTAACTAACGACTCCTCCAATGAAGAAGAAGCTTTGAAACAAAGTAAAATCAAACACGAATCAGAACTTAAAAAAGCTAAAAAGGAGATTTGCTATGGGAGAGATAGATGACAAAGAAATATACAATGAATTAAAAGCTGAATTTGAAGAAAAGATTTTTCAAATTAATCAGAAAATCGGAAAGTTAGATTCAAAAATATCTAACCTGGAAAAGTACATTGATTTTTCGTTGGACGTATCACAGAACATCAATAAATACTGGGATTCTGAAGATGTTGAAACTAAAAAAAGAGTTCAAGAATTAGTCGTTCCAGATGGTGTGTCATTAGACATGTCAGGAAGACAATATCTAACCTCAAATATCAATGTTATTTTTGAAATGAACCGAGCATTAGCAAGGGTTCCTGAAGGTAGTAAAAACAAAAAACCCACCAAAAAAATTGGTGGGTCTGCGTTAGTAGCGGGAACAGGACTCGAACCTGTGACCTTCGGGTTATGAGCCCGACGAGCTGCCTACTGCTCTATCCCGCGCTGTTTCGAGTGCAAATATACAACCTAAAATCATAACCGCAAGTTAATTTTACGAAAAATGTCAATATCTCAATTGATGGATTTAAAACGATATACGAATGGAAAGAACAAAAAACAAAAAACCACCAATTCCCATTGGTGGTTTTTAACCCATTAATTTAATTACAAAACAATTATTAACTATAAAAAAAACTTACTTTATTCTTCGTTGGTGAGTGCTGTATTCTTTTCGAGCACTTTTAGGTTGACTGCCAATCCTTCTTGATTGAGCATTGTCATGTTGAGCGAATCCATTTTCGAAAGATTCTTTGAAACTGGTCCGTTAAACATATTGTAAGAGATGTTCATTTCTTTCAGTTTATACAACTTTTCTAGATTGAATGGAATTTGCCCTTCCATATTATTGTCGAACAAACTGAAGACCTCTAATTGAGTTAAGTTGGCAATTTCCGGCTCTAATCTACCGCCAAATTTATTGCTGTTTAGAAGCAAAATCTTGAGCGACTTCATTTGATACAATGACAACGGAAGACTTCCTTGCAATTCGTTATTGTAAACCGACAATTTTTTTAGCTTTTTTAGATTTCCTATTTCATTTGGTAATTGGCCTGAGAGTTTATTCATATACAAGTCAAGAAGGATCAATTCGTTAACTTCTCCTATTTTGGTTGGAATTGTTCCTGTCAATTTATTAAAAGAAACGTTCAATATCTTCAACATTTTCATGTTTCCAATTGATTCTGGAAGTACTCCAGAAATTGCATTTCTAGTTAATTTAAGTTTTTGAAGGTAGATCAGATTTCCTAATTCGTTTGGCAGTTCGCCCATCAAATTATTATTAGAGAGATCTAACGAAATCACTTTGCTATCACTAACTTTAACTCCGAACCATCTTTCAACTGGTTCTTCTAGATTCCATTTTGTTTTCCAATGGCTTCCGTTGGTGGCTATGTATAATTTAATTAGCGCATCTTTTTCTGGAAGTGAAACACTTGCCAAGATTGGTGTTGACAATACTATTGTCAAGACAATTAGGGTAAGTTTTTTCATAATCTTGAGTTTAAAATATAAATGTGATTTGAGTTGTTTTTGACATTTAGGTATTAATCTTCATTTGCATATGCTGAGTTTCTATCAACAACTGGCAAGTTAACAACCAATCCTTTTTCATTAATCATTGTCATATTAAGTGTGTCTAGTTTTGCTAAGTTTCTAGAAACCAAACCGCTAAACATATTGTATGAAATATTCATTTCTTTTAGATTGCTCAATTTTTCTAAATCGAATGGTACTTGACCGTCCATGTTATTTTCAAATAAGCTTAAGTTTTCAAGGGAAGTCATATTTGCTACTTCTTTACTTAATCGACCGGTAAGTTTGTTACTGTTCAATAACAAGATCTTTAGGGACTTCAGCTCGTAGATTGTACTTGGAATATTTCCAGACAATTCATTATTAAATAAAGACAAGGTCTTTAGGTTTTTCAAGTTTCCTAATTCCGCTGGAAGTTCTCCTGAAAGTTGATTCATAAACATCTCTACTGAAATCAAGGAAGTTACTTCACCCAGAGACACTGGAATTTTACCCCACAATTTATTAAAGGATAAGTTTAAATTTTTCATTTTTTTCAAGTTACCAATCGAAGCTGGTATTGCGCCTGAAATATCATTCTTGAATAGATTCAGTTGTTGCAGATAAACTAGGTTACCGATTTCTGCAGGCAACTGTCCAACCAAATGATTGTTTGAAAGATTCAAAGCAATGACTTGATTATTTTGAATTTTAACTCCATACCAAGTAGTCTCAGAAGCATCCAAATCCCATTTGTTCGTCCACTGACTTCCATTGGTCGCTTTATACAATTTTACTAAAGCCTCTTTTTCTGAGTTAGAAATGTTTGCCATCATAGAAGCTGTTGCAACAAAAGACAAGAATAAGGTAGTAATCTTTTTCATAATGAATGTTTTTACGTTTATTGATGGTGTAAACTTATGTCTGTTATCGATAATGAGCAAATAAAATCGATGAAATACATCATTTTTAATTTATTTACTATATTTTTCTTACAATTATTAAAATTGATTCATGCAATATCGATGAACTGCATCAGAACAAAAAAGCAAAAAATTGGAAGATTCGCTCAAAAAAATAAGTACATTTGGTTACCTAACCAATTAAACAAATCATAATGGAAATTAATTTTTTAGCATTATTAGTGGCAGCACTTTCGACTTTAGTAGTCGGATTTATTTGGTACAATCCTAAAGTTTTTGGAACTATTTGGATGAAAGAATCAGGAATGACTGAAGAAAAAATGAAAGGAGCCAATATGGCTATGATTTTCGGATTATCTCTTTTGTACGCTCTTTTAATCAGTTTTATTTTACAGATGCTCGTTATCCATCAATTTGGAGCAGTAGGAATGGTTGGCGGTGATCCAACGATTGCAAAACCTTCTTACGCAGAATTTATGGCAGATTATGGCAACGCATTTCGTTCATTTAAACACGGAGCGCTACACGGTTTTATGACTGGTATATTACTTGTTTTACCCGTAATTGGAACGAACGCGGTTTATGAAAGAAGAAGTTTTAAGTATACGTTGGTTACAGGAGGCTTCTGGACTGTTTGCTTTACAATTATGGGAGCAATCATTTGCGGTTGGCAATAAACGATCTAATACAAAAGGGAAAGCGTCTTACTTAGGACGCGATTTTTTTATGGGATAGCATCAACGGCTGCAGCCAAATCAAAATCTTTTTGCGTAATGCCATGGGCATCATGTGTCGTTAATCGGAGTTTTACTTTATTATAAGTATTGAACAACTCCGGATGATGGTTCAATTTTTCAGCTATCGCTCCAACCTTATTGATAAAGAGCAATGCTTCTGCAAAATTCTTAAATGAATAATTCTTTTCTATTGCATTGTCAACATAACTCCAATTATTTAGAAGCTGTAGTTGTTTCTTAATGCTGCTTTCGTTCATTGTAGTCATTTCTTTTTTTATAAAGTTAGGTTAAATTTAAAAGCGCTCGTAGAACTTTCTCTAAATTACGCCGTCAAAAATTAGATGGGATTTCATTGAATACACTTTACTCTTACCAAATATACAGCGCAACGTCAAAACTGCCCAAACAATGGGATGATTTGGCAGCGACTAATGTTTTTCTTTCAAAAGACTATTTGGAAGTATTGGAAACATCTTCTCCAAATAATATGATTTGTCATTATATTGGACTGTTTGATAGAGATCGCCTCATTGGAATTTTGATAACGCAGTTCTTAGATTTAAATCAACTGGAATCATTTGGCGAAAGAGACCAGTGTATTAAGACCTACATAAGAAACTTTATCTTCAAGAATTTTGCTTCCCATGTCCTGTTTGTTGGTAATAATATGCTTACTGGACAAAATGCTTTTGTTTTTTCACAAGATATTTTGCAAGAAAAAGCATTAAAATCAGTACATGCGGCTACTATAGATTTGCGAAATCAATTGCAATCAAAAGGAAAGAAAATTCATCTCACGTCTCTAAAAGACTTTGGAGAAGTAGAAATCAAGTCCTTTGAGTTAGCCGAATATCATAAACACTACGTATTTACTACCCAACCCAATATGCTTTTTTCTATTCAGGAGAATTGGAATTCAGAAGGTGATTATGTACAGGCACTAAGCAAGAAATACAGGGATCAATACAAACGTGCTCGAAAGAAAATCGTACACTTAGAAAAAAAGAAAATGAATTTGGCGGAGATGATTGCATTGGAAGATGATATTTATGACTTGTACTTCCATGTCGCTAAGAATGCACCGTTCAATACCTTTTTCTTGCCGAAGAATCATTTCCGTATTTTTAAAGAAAAGCTACAAGACGATTTCCTATTCTATGGCTATTTTGAAAACGGAAAACTGATTGGTTTCAATACTTTAATTAAAAATGGAGAAACTTTGGATACGTACTTTCTTGGTTATGATGATACGGTTCAAAAAGAAAAAATGCTTTATCTCAATATGCTCTATGACATGATAGGATATGCAGTAGAGAAGCAATTTAAGTCGATAGTTTTTGGCAGAACAGCATTAGAAATAAAAAGTTCAGTAGGTGCCAAACCAATCAAAATGTATGGTTTGATGGAACATCGTAATGGATTTATCAATGCTAATTTGCCGAAGATCTTTCCTTATTTGGAACCGGAAATGAAATGGAAAGAACGGAATCCGTTTAGGTAAAAATTTTGGACCTGTAATTTCAAAAAGATATTCTAGGTTTTTCTACCATATATTCTAATTTGATAATACCCAAATAAAGCCAATATTAATTCTCCTATTGTTCCTAAAGCAAAAAGCGTTGAAGGAACTCCATCAAAAAGCAAACTCAACATTCGACCGAATGCCAATCCGCCCATAAAAAGGATTTGCGACAAGGTGGCGGCTTTCCATAAATTAGGTCTTAGCATGCCGACCAACCAAAACAAAGCAAAGGCAAGATACAATCCCATAATCGCTCGAAAAACATTGGACAGATCTGGCGTTTGTACTTGAAAGTCGAAAAGTTTTGGTAAGATAGTACTTGGTGAGAGTCCGTAGATCAATGCGGCGGCAACTACGATAACACTAGATAGTAGTAAATGAAGATTTTGTTGTAAGGAATTCTGGTGCATGATTTCAAATATACAAAAGAATTGGATTGGAAACGACTGCCCTAGCCCCGATGGTAGCGGAAATCCTTTTGTTTGTCATTGTGAGGCACGAAGCAATGGCAAACAAAAGATTGTAACGAACAGCGGGAAAGAGCTCCGAAGACTTCGACTGCGCTCCCTCTGACAATTAAGCGTTATCGATTTCTAGTTGCACTTGTTCCCACTCTTCCAACAATTTATCCAGCTCCGCTTTTTTCTTGTTGTAGGCGATGAAAAACGAAGCATCTTCGATATGTTTGTCGTAATTGGATGCGAGCGCTTTGTCATCGTTTTGAATATCGATTTCTAGTTGTTTGATATTGCTTTCTACTTTGCTCAGTCGGTTTTGAAGCGTCTTGTTTTTCTTCTGATCTTCGTAGGAAACTTTCGTATTGTTGGCGGCAACTTCTTTTTTGACCACGTCTTTTTTCTCGACTTCGCGCATGTTTTCGAGATTGCGTTGTTCTAGGAAATAGTTGATGTCGCCGAGGTATTCTTTGATTTTTTGATCTTTAAATTCATAGACAATGTTGGACATTCCTTGTAGAAAATCTCTATCGTGAGAAACCAAGAGTAAGGTTCCTTCGAATTTTTGCAGTGCCGCTTTGAGTACATTTTTCGATTTGATGTCGAGGTGATTCGTCGGCTCATCCATCAACAGTACATTGATGGGCTGTAATAGCAATTTGCAGAGCGCCAGTCGATTTCGTTCGCCACCAGATAGCACTTTGACTTTTTTCTCTACATCGTCGCCTCGGAAAAGAAACGAACCTAGCATATCGCGCACTTTGGATCGATTGGTATCGGTAGCGGCGTCTTCCATGGTTTGAAGTAGCGTAATTTCGCCATCGAGGTATTCCGCTTGATTTTGGGCAAAGTAACCCACTTGCACGTTGTGACCGAGTTTGATAGAACCTTCGAATTCGAACTCGTGGACAATTGCTTTGATAAAGGTAGATTTTCCCTGACCATTTTGACCTACGAAAGCGATTTTGCTGCCTCGTTCTACCAACAATTCGATGTCTTTTAGAATGGTTTTGTCTCCGTATTTTTTGGTCACGTGTTCCGCTTCGATCACCACTTTTCCTGGCACTTTAGAAACGGGAAAAGAGATGTTCATTACGGAATTATCATCTTCGTCTACTTCGATACGTTCTACTTTATCCAACTTCTTAATAAGTGATTGCGCCATGGAAGCTTTAGAAGCTTTGGCACGAAACTTTTCAATTAGCTTTTCCGTTTCTTCAATCTTCTTGGCTTGATTCTTCTGTGTTGCTAGTTGTTTTTCACGGATTTCGTGACGCAGTTCTAGATATTGAGAATAGGGTTTGTTGAAATCGTAAGCTTTCCCTAGCGAAATTTCGATGGTTCTATTCGTCACATTATCTAAAAACATCTTGTCGTGAGAAACGATTACAACCACTCCAGGATAGTTGCGAAGGAAGCTTTCTAACCAGATGATACTTTCGATATCAAGGTGATTGGTTGGCTCATCTAGCAACAGAATATCATTAGATTGCAGCAATAGTTTTGCAAGTTCAATTCTCATTCGCCAACCGCCTGAAAAGGTTTCGGTGAGATTATTAAATACTTCTCGTTTGAACCCTAATCCGAGAAGGATTTTCTCGGTGTCACCCACATAATTATAACCGCCTAGCAGCTCAAAGCGATGGGTGTAGTCGGATAAGTCTTCGATGATTTGTGAGTATTCTTCGCTTTCATAATCGGTTCTGGTAACTAATTGGTGATTGATTTCTGTTAAACGTTTTTCAACTTCTTTGATTTCTGTGAATGCTTGATAAGCTTCTTCAAGGACAGTTCTGCCTTGTTCGAAATCGATATCTTGTCGAAGGAACCCAATTTTCACTTCTTTTTCAGTCGCAATACTTCCCGAATCGGGAATCATATCTTTTGCTAAAATTTTTAGCATTGTTGATTTTCCGGCGCCATTTTTCCCGACTAGACCTACTCGATCGCCAGCTCCCATTCTAAAAGTTACTTCTTCGAATAAGTAGGTTCCGCCAAATGAAACCGAGAGATTGTGAATGTTTAGCATATTATTGTGACTATTGTTACATTAGAAACCTTTACAAAAGAATACCTTTGTAGAAAATTTTTGCAAATGTTAAAAAAAGGATCCAAACTAAATAGTATTTTAACAGGAACTTGTCCGAGATGTCAGAATGAGAGCATGTATGTAAATGCGAATCCTTTTAATATGTTAACCGTTTTAAAAATGCATGAAAAATGCACTCATTGTGGATTAAAATATCAATTGGAACCCTCTTTTTTTTATGGAGCGATGTATGTAAGTTATGCCCTTAATGTAGCCATTGGAATTGCGGCTTTCGTAATTTCACACGTATTTTTTAAACTCAATTTGAAAGTTTCTTTTGGAATCATTGTTGGTTCAATTATTGTCTTATACCCATTAGTATTGCGCTGGGCTCGAAACACCTATATTAATATGTTTATTTCTTACGACTCCAACGCCAAGAAATAACTACTTTTTTCTAAACCTATTGATGTTTATTTCTGGTGCTAAGGGAACGCCATCCTCTATAAAATCAAATAATGCTTTTGCCATGGACGGTCCAAGCATAACTCCTCGAGTTCCCAACCCATTCAGAATAAACATATTCTTATAGTCGGGATGCTTTCCAACCAGCGGTTTTCGATCTTTGACCGTTGGGCGAACACCAGCATAATGCGAAATAATTTCAAATTCACAGGTTAAAATTTCTTTGATTCTATCAATTAGCTCTTCTTTGCCCTCTTGAGTCGGAGTACTGGTTTTATCGTTCCAATTGTATGTGGCTCCCACTTTGAATAAATGGTCGCCTAAAGGCAAAATAAAGACGCTGGTGTTCACAATGACCTCCAAATCCAGCTGAGGTGCCTTGATAATAAAAAGTTCCCCTTTCACACCGTCTAAAGGCAGGTCATTAAAAAATGGATTTTGATGCATTCCGAAGCCTTCTGCAAAGATGATGTGTTTTGCTTTGAACTCCTTATACTGTATGTATTCCTCTGTTATGTTTAAAAGACTATAGTCAAAAGTATCCTCGGCAAACATATTTGTTTTTTGTAAATACTGCTTAAAGGACTTCAATAATAAAGACACTTCAATGTAGCCCGTTGCATTAACCTCTCCGTAATCAAATGGAGAATCTATTCCAGGGAACTTCAGCGAAACTAACCTTGTAGATAAGAACGGCGCTAAATCCACATTATCACTGGCTATGTACCAATTATTTTGTTCTTCTATGGAAAAAAACTTACGTAGAATTGGTTTTTTGAAATCAAATTGCTGGTCCAATTTTGATTCGAGATTTTTATAGAAATCATTTAACACTAAAAGTTGGTTTTGAGCATCCCAAACTGGCGTAAACCGCTTTAAAATGACAGGATTGTATAACCCAGCAGCAACTTTAGAAGACGAGTTTTGACCACCGTCAATGACTAGTATATTCTTGTCCTTGCGTAACGCAGTCTCAGCAAATGAAACACCTGCTAATCCGGCACCGATAATTAAATAATCTATCATCATGTAAAAATAAAAAAACTCCTATCGCAATGACAGGAGTTTTAAATTTAAATGAAATCAAATTAATAATTCCACATATCTTGTTCGAAATCTCTAATCTTATCTTTTACACGTTCAGATTCGAGTAACTGCATTTGAGAATTTTCCTTCATGTACTCAGCAATTTCTCTATCACCATAGACATTCTCTTCTTTGTATATCACACCATTAAAACGGCGTGAATTTAACAAATGATCAAACGTAATTGGCATTGCAGAGTTTCGATCATTAAATGCCTTGGCCTCATGCAGCACCTCTCTAGCGGCAGGAAAATATATCCAAAAAATTTCAATGAAATCTTGCTCCTCTTTTCCCACTGTGTAGACGTCGGGGACAATCGGACATAAACCGAGTAATCGATACTTCAATTCACTTTGTCTTTTATCAAAGTACCAATATCCTTTTATTTTGTAATCGGCAACATCTATAGCAGCTAAATCTGTGCGGACAATATATTGTGGATCTATTGTAATTCCAGCATTAAATTGCTCTCTACCAGGGTCCGTTGTATCAATTCTTGTCAAAGAAGCTTCGATATCTTTTAACGTCTTTTTGGTATTGAAATAGCTATCAGTATAGACTTCAGTTAATTTACCATCTTTCATGGCTTTAGTCAATACATCATACAAAGATCTTCTGTCTTTACCGATGTTTGCAGTGTCAATCGGATAGTATAAAGGGAAGTTAATTCTCTCATCTAAATCGATAGTTTCCCAAGTTGTTTTTCCCATCAATACATCTCTGTCATGAACATATCCATAAGCTAATGGTTTGTCATCATCAGAAATTAATTGCGCAGCTGTTTTCTTTCCAATTTCAGAAGGAACTTTGGCATTGAGCAAGTTCGACTGAGCAAAAGAACAAAAACTACCAACGGTAAATGCTACAACGATTAAAAAATTTCTATACTTCATCTTTATATAATTATAAGTTTCTTAAGTTAACAAGGTAACGTGTGCCTAACTTAAATTATTATTGCACTTCAAAAATAACAGGAGCAGTTCTCGGCAACATATAGCTACCTGCACCAGATAATTTTGTTTTTATTTCAGAAATGGTAACTTGGTCTCCTCTTCCTGCTTTAGAGAGCACTGCTTTACACTGTGCATTCAACTTATTGCCTTGAACTACAACTGTAGGTTGACCGGCAACTTTTAAATTAAATCCAACAACATCTAAACCAACTTCAAAATCAAAGTCTACCAATTTAGCCCCAACCGTTGAAACTTCCAAACTGTTTTTTGGTCCTTTAACAACGCCCATCTCTCCTCTGATTGTTCCTGCAGGCCCTGGGATACCTTTAATTCTAAAAGTCTTCTTGTCTGAAACTGGTTTACCGTCTGGTAACTTAGCTGTAACATTTATTGTTAATTCTGTACCCTGTCCAGGACGAATTTCATATTTACCTGGCTTACTTCCCTTAGTCATACCTGGAGCACTCGCCGTAACATTATTGTCTGAAACTCCGGCGAAAGATATTGTCATTGGGTTTACAACACCGCGATATACAACATTCATTTTATCAGCCGAAATAGTAGCAGAGTTAGGTCTAGGAACTACAACGTAATTTCCTTTGATCGGCAAACTAATCACTTTGCCATTTTCATCAAAATTAAAAGAACCCGTGATATCATGCTCACCAACAGAACCTGCACCAAAAGAAAATTCCGCTTGACCGGCAGTAGCTTTAACAGACTGACCATTTACAACTACAGATTTTGCAACTAAGGTTGGATCAAACTTTCCAAGTATAATTTTTCCTTTAACAGCTTCTCCTTGAAAGAACGCAGTTTTTTCAGGAACAACTATTGGTTGATATGCCGTAAGAGAAGCAGCAGCAACTAGGTCTGATTGAAACATACCTGTCATTACATCACTTTCAGTAGTTTTAATATCTGCTTGTAATTGTGTAAGCTTGGTAACAGAAGCAATTAATGGGAAATGGTGATAATTGTAATCTAACCAAGAGATTTTCGCTTCCGCCTTTTCAGAATAAACCGCATTGGTTGCAAATCTTTTCTCGATTTTTTTCATTTCTGAATCAGCTATAGAACTTCCACCTATCGCTTTAATTTTACCAGCAAAACCTTGAATTTTTGCTAGGAACTCCTTAGCTTTAGGAGATTCTTTATCACCGATATAGAACATATTGTCCATTTGGTCGCTTTTATCCATTTGTTCGCATGGATAATTCCCTTCTTTATCTTTTGGAAACTCCTTAGTGATTTCTGTTTTTATACCTTCTAAATATTCACTAAATTCTTTACAGATAGCTCTGATTTTCTCTACCTTAGCTTTCTTATCACCATATTGTCCTGGCTGATCAGAAGCCTTTTGAGCTAACTGTAAAAATGAAGATTCATTTCTGGTATCTGCAATAGCGTTAGATTCAACAATTTTTGTATTCAAAATTCCAAAAGCAGATAATACTTCTTTGGACATATTTAGTGCCAACATCGCGATGAAAACCAAATACATCAGGTTAATCATCTTCTGTCTAGGGGTTAATTTTCCTCCTGCCATTTTTTCTAATTAAGTTTGTTTTGTTTATATTAAAAATGTAGTTAGATACTAATTCCCTTTATTACTCATTGCAGATAACATTCCACCATACACATTGTTCAATGAAGACAGGTTTGAAGTTAATGACTGCATTTGATCCTTTAGTTTTAAATTATTTTCTGCAACTTCATTGTTGATTTGCGCATTTCTAGAAGCGCTATCCAATTGAATTTTGTATAGACTATTCAAAGATTCCATTTGAGCGGCAGCAAGTGTTAATTCTTCACTGTATTTCTTCGTAGCAGCAATACCATCAACAGCTGGTGCAATACCTTTCGCTGCTGATTCAAAGTTCTTAATACTATTTCCGAGACTAGCCATCAATTCACCATCAACTTTGGCCTCTTTCAACATAGCATCTAATTTTTGAGACAACATACCCTGTGCATCTTTTGCGTCTTCTTTTTTTGCTTCTTTCTTTCTAGCTTCCCCGTTTGCGAGCTCTGGATATACTAATGTCCAATCCAACTCGTCATCTACTGGTTCAAAGGCAGAAAGTCCAAATATAAGGGCTTCTGTTACTAGACCAATTGTTAACATTAAGTTACCAGTAATAAAGCCAAACTCTATGTGTGTAATTTTGAATAATGCTCCGATGATTACAATTGCCGCTCCCATACCGTAAGCGAAATTCATTGCTTTTTTGCTCAATAATGCCATAATAAAAAATTTAGTTAGTTAAGTTAATGTATATTTAGTTGGTTAATTACTTATCTTTTAGGTGCTTTGCCCGTGGTCACAGTCCCCATATAATCTTGCACTGTTCTAAAACCAATATAACTTCTTGCTGTGTCAGCATATTCAAAGTCCCTCGTACTTACCTGAAGGAAATATGCAACATCTTTCCAAGAACCGCCGCGAACAACTTTTCGCATGTTTTTAGAATCTGGAACATTAGGATTCATTGAAGAAACATACTCATAGGCACCTGCGTCATAGGACGAATCTGTCCATTCAGCTACATTTCCTGCCATGTTATATAAATTATACCCATTAGGTTCAAATGATTTTGCTTCTACAGTATAAAGTGATTGATCTGCAGCATAATCTCCACGATTTGGTTTAAAATTAGCCAAGAAACAACCTCTATCATTTTTAGTGTAAGGTCCTCCCCATGGGTATGCTCCCGATTGCAAACCTCCTCTCGCAGAATATTCCCATTCTGCCTCAGTTGGCAATCTGAATGAATTTGTCAAATCTCTACCTTTCTTTTTTGATTTTATGTAAGTATTTTTCTTTAAAGTTCTCCATGCACAAAATGCTTTTGCTTGTTTCCAATTTACCCCAACAACTGGGTACTCAGAATAGGCTTGGTGCCATAAATAGTCATTATGCATTGGCTCATTATAAGAATATGCAAAATCCTTAATCCAAACCGTTGTATCAGGGTAAACCTTAGTTTGCTCAGTTTTAATAAAATCCTTTCTCTTACCAGTCTTTGCCTTAGCAGCCGCTTGAATATCCATGTAAGAGTAGCGGAACTTCAATTTATTTACGTCTATTGTTCTAAGTCCGTTAAAAGATTCAGCAACAGGCAAATACATCGTATCCATCACTTCTGTATAATACTCATCTGGATATTTTGAAGTGTCTTTAATTAATTTAACTTTTCTGTTTAACTTTCTCCCAGCATATGGATCATCATCAGTTCCAACGCTATAATAATTCTCGTACATATATTTATCATATGCCGTCATTTTTGCTGGATCCGCGTCATTAAATGCAAAATCACCTATACTTCCTGCATTTTTACCTGATTTCCCTCCTTTGGCAGCACCCGCAGTTCCACCACCACCTACTTCATCAGCTAAAATAGCTAATCGAACTCTGATTGTTGAATCTTTTACCCATTCAACAAACTCGCGATACTCACTGTTAGTAATTTCTGTTTCATCCATGTAAAACGACCTAACTGTTACTGTTTTGGTTGGAGCATCTTGAATGTTTGCCAAATCATCGTCTGATTTTCCCATAATAAATGAACCACCAGGAACCAATGTCATCCCGTAAGGCTTTTCAGGATTCCATTTCTTACCTTTAACTCCTACCAATTCACCTTTGTCGCTCGAGCCGCCACAGCCAACCAACATAGCTACTATTACTGAAAATGAAATGAATTTCTTCATATATATTGGGGTTATGATTGTGTTAATATTTTAAGGGCGTAAACCTATTTATTATTTTTTAAAAAAGCAATTAAATATTATTAAATTTTAAATTGGAAAAACGAATCTATCAATTTGCCATCCCAAAAATAGAATTTTAAACGGAAACGGAAAAACATTTTGTCGATTAAAAGCAAATAATATCGATGAAATACAAGTATTCATAAAAAATGTAAGTTATATCTTTCAATTATTTAGCCTCCATAAGTTTCGAATTATAATTTAGGCATTAAATAATGTTCTTTCGTTGTGCTTTCCACCATCTCTCAGGAATTTCATGCTGGCAGGCAGCTAAATACTCCTCATGAGAACATGGTAACAACGTATTTTTCTTCAGTTTAGTATTTGCAGTTGATAAATATGGAATTTCAATCCACCATCTGCCTGTTTTATGGCTTTTATAGAATACTAATTCCTGATCCTCTAAAGGAACAATGTACTTCAAGTAATTGTCTTTACTTCCGAATGGATACTCATTGGAACGATAATGAAAACCTTCAATAAAATACCAAATAATCTGTGACGTCAATTTTGATTCTTGGTCAGTATCACCATGATTAAATATGCCCAAACATGAAACTTTATCACTTAAACCAGCATAACGCGCTAAAGAGCAAATTTCTTTCCCTGAAAATCCATTTGGTATAAAACTACGAAAATTTCCCGAGTCGGAAGTCTTAATTGAAGTTAAATCAAGACTAATGATGTCCGCATCCCTAAAAACGGGCTCTGCAATGGAAATATTATTACAAACGTCACCTAATCGATAACTGTCGAAGAACAACTTTTCAACTAAATCAATTTCTTCTTGAGAATTATAATACGTTTGATAACCTACATTACAAAAATTAAATAGATTGTTCGGTTCATCCAAAACTATTTTTGTGAGGTACGAAGTTGCCGATATTGCATCTGATTCTTTTCCAAAATCAAACTTGCTGTCAATCGCTACCAAATTAACCATTTGCTCTAAAACATCGTAGGCTCTGTACAACGCATATGTCAAATCCTGTGAACCACCAATTATAATTGGAATTATCCTTTTCTTAATTAATGCAGAAACGACCGACTGCAAAGCGAAAAAAGTGTCTTTTTGCGAATGACCTGGCCTTATATTACCCAAATCTGCAATCGATGTCTCCCAATTTCCTGGATATAATGCGTACAGCTCATTCCTAATACTTTTCAGGCTAGTTACTGTACCATCTTGTTTTGATTCCAAAACTCCAACAAGGGCAACCCGAATCTTACTTAAATCTGGAAGATCTTCTGTGGTGTGAAAAACTACTTTACTACCTAACTGCTGTGAAGACAGTTGCTGCACGAACTGCTGAATCTCGATATCAATAGGCTCCAAAAAACTAAAATCCATTGCTTATTTCTTTTTGACAGTACTTGCTTTTTTTACCGCACTTTTTTTAGTTGAAGTTTTCTTAGCCGGCGATTTTTTTTCAATTAATTCTTGCACTTGTGCTAGCGTCAGCTTTGTCGCATCAACATCTTTGCTCAACTCAATCTTTAACTTCCCTTTCGTTATTACTGACCTTCCCCATCTCGCTTTTTCAACCGTAATACCTTCTGTCTCCCAATAATGAATTACTTTGTCAATATCTTTTTGTAATTTATCCTCAACTAATGACTCCACATCTGCCTGTGACAAAGCATCAAAATTGTACTTCTTACTCACATTGATAAACAAGCCGTTCCACTTGATGAAAGGCCCAAATCGGCCCACTCCTTTTTGTACAGGATAACCTTTGTAGACCGCAATTGGCGCATCAGCTTTAACTTTTTCATTAATGAGTTCTTGAGCACGCTCCATAGTAACATCGAGTGGATTCTCTGCCTTTGGCAATGAAATAAATGCGCCACCAAATCGAACATAAGGTCCAAATCGACCATTATTTACTTCTACTTCTTCACCATTATATTCGCCGAGACTTTTGGGCAAGAGAAATAAATTTAAGGCTTCTTCCAAAGTAATATTCCCGATGTTTTGATCCGACATCAAACTAGCAAACTTCTTTTCGTCATCGTCCGCATCGCCAATTTGAGCCATTGGTCCAAATTTTCCTAAACGAACACTTATTGGTTTACCAGATTTCGGGTCGACACCTAAAATTCTTTCGCCGCTTTCTCTTTCTGCATTTGCCTCAACTTCAACTACATTCGGATGAAATTTGTTATAGAAATCTTGCATCATCTTCTCCCAATTCACATTTCCTTCAGCAATCTCATCAAAATCCTGTTCAACTTTAGCTGTAAAGTTATAATCAAGTATACTTCCAAAGTTCTTGACCAAGAAGTCCGTCACTATTGTTCCGATATCCGTCGGCACTAATTTTCCTTTATCAGAACCGGTATTCTCTTTTAATATTTGCTCCTTAACGCTACCTTGTTGCAACGTTAATTGCGTGTAATTTCTTTCTTGACCTTCTAAATTCCCTTTTTCAATATACGTTCTGTTAATTATGGTAGAGATTGTTGGGGCATATGTTGACGGACGACCAATACCCAATTCTTCTAATTTCTTAACCAATGCAGCTTCCGTATATCGAGCGGAGGGTCTAGAATATCGCTCCGTTGCCGTAATATAGTTATTGTTTAATTTCTCCTTGATTTTCATCGCTGGAAGCATTCCTTCTTGCTCTTCTTCATCATCGTCATTTCCTTCCAAATACACTTTCAAAAAGCCTTCAAAAAGCAGCACTTCACCCGAAGCAAGAAACAACTCCTTATGTTTGTCTGCTTCTATTTTTACCGCAGTACGCTCTAACTCAGCATCGCTCATTTGAGATGCTAAGGTTCTTTTCCAAATCAAGTCGTACAAACGTGCTTGGTCTCGATCAATATTGACGGTATGACGGGACATATCAGTAGGACGAATTGCTTCGTGTGCTTCTTGAGCACCTTTGCTTTTGGTAGCAAACACCCTTGGTTTTGCAAACTCTTTCCCATACGATTTAACAATTTCCGCTTCGGCAGCGTTCATCGCGTCTTTAGAAAGGTTGACACTATCAGTCCTCATATAAGTAATTAACCCAGCTTCATATAACCTTTGAGCCAATTGCATCGTAATTCCAACTGGTAAATATAATTTTCTAGCTGCTTCTTGTTGCAATGTAGAAGTTGTAAATGGTGCTGCTGGCGACTTTTTAGCCGGCTTGGTTTCTATCTCAGCGACGGAGAATGAAGCATTAATATTACTTGTCAAAAATGCATCTGCTTCCTTTTTTGTAACAAAATTTTTCGGAAGTTTTGCTTTGAACGCTTTGCCATTTTCATTGGTAAATTCAGCACTAACTGAATAGGAAGCCACTGATTTGAAATTTTGTATTTCTCGTTCACGCTCCACAATCAAACGAACTGCAACTGATTGAACTCTACCCGCAGACAAACCTCCTTTTACTTTTCTCCACAATACCGGCGATAATTCGTAACCAACCAATCGGTCTAAAACACGTCGAGCTTGTTGTGCGTTGACCAAGTTATAATCAATTTCTCTTGGGTTTTCAATCGCTTTGAGAATAGCCGTTTTGGTAATTTCATGAAAAACGATTCGCTTCGTTTTATTTTTATCAAGTTTCAATTCCTCAGCTAAATGCCAAGAAATAGCTTCTCCTTCTCGGTCTTCATCGGAAGCCAGCCAAACCATTTCTGAGTTCTTAGCTAAAGTTTTTAGCTTTGAAACCAACGCTTTCTTGTCTGCGGAGACTTCATATTTGGGTTTAAAACCATTGGCAACATCTACTCCAATTTCTTTGGACGGCAAATCGGCAATGTGACCATAACTGGACTCCACTTGATAATCACTACCCAAAAATTTTTCGATAGTCTTTGCCTTTGCAGGTGACTCCACAATCACTAAATTCTTTGCCATATTGCTTTTGTTTACTACCTAAGTTGAAGTAACATTGGTTTTACACTCGGGGCAAAAGTATCTATTTTTTTTAAATATTGTGCTTTTGAACGAAATTTTGGGTTCTTGGTCGATAAATCGTTGAGATTACGAATGCCATAGCCCCGATGGAAGCGGCATCCTTTTTCGCTTCATTTTCAGCAAATGTTGTCCCAAATTGCGGTGCGAAAAAGATAGAGCGTACAGCGGGAACAGCTCCTAAATAAAATTAAAAGCAAACCACAAAGTTCGTCTGACATCTTGTCATATTTTCATTCAATTGCATTATCTTTGTCATCAATCTGAAGCGTTTTAAAAAGGAATATGGAAAAGATTATTGAAGAGACCAAACAAGGCGAAAGTCTCACCCTACAACATAAACAAGAAAATACAAAAAAACTCTATATCGAAAGTTATGGTTGCGCAATGAACTTTTCAGACAGCGAAATCGTTGCGTCGATATTGTCAGAAAACGGTTTTAATACTACAACAATATTAGAAGAAGCCGATTTGGTTTTGGTGAATACCTGTTCGATACGGGACAAAGCAGAGCAAACCATTCGCAAGCGTTTACAAAAATATAATGCGGTCAAACGCGACGTGAATCCAAAAATGAAAGTAGGCGTTTTGGGCTGTATGGCGGAACGTTTGAAAGATAAATTTCTCGAAGAAGAAAAAATTGTCGATTTGGTAGTCGGGCCTGATGCCTACAAAGACTTGCCCAATTTGCTTCAAGAAGTAGAAGAAGGTCGTGATGCCATTAATGTCATTCTTTCTAAAGACGAAACCTATGGTGATATTGCACCGGTTCGATTGATGACCAACGGTGTTTCTGCTTTAGTTTCGATTACCCGTGGTTGTGACAATATGTGCACGTTTTGCGTCGTGCCTTTTACCCGCGGTCGCGAACGGAGCCGTGAGCCACAAAGCATTATAAAAGAGATTCAAGATTTATCGGATGCCGGATACAAAGAAATTACGCTTTTGGGTCAAAATGTGGATAGTTATTTATGGTATGGCGGTGGACTCAAAAAAGATTTCGACAAAGCGACTGACATGCAAAAAGCCACAGCGGTCGATTTTGACCAATTGCTAGAAATGGTCGCGGTGGGATTTCCGAAAATGCGTATTCGATTTTCTACTTCCAATCCGCAAGACATGCATTTAAGTGTGCTTCAAGTAATTGCAAAACACGATAATATTTGCAATCATATTCATTTACCAGTGCAATCGGGAAGCGATAGAATTCTAAAGGAAATGAACCGACTGCATACACGTTCAGAATATATGCAACTCATCGACAATATTCGAAAAACCATTCCAGACTGCGGTATTACGCAAGACATGATTGCTGGCTTCCCTACCGAAACAGAAGAAGATCACCAAGACACCTTGAGTTTGATGGAGTATGTAAAATATGATTTTGGTTATATGTATGCATATTCTGAGCGACCCGGAACCTTGGCTGGCAGAAAAATGGAAGACGATGTTCCTGAAACAACCAAATTGCGACGTTTGCAAGAAATTGTCGATCTGCAAAGACAACACAGTGCTTTTCGAACCAAACAATTTGTCGGAAAAACGGTCGAAGTATTAATTGAGAAGGAATCGAAAAAGTCAGATCAAGATTGGTCTGGGCGCAATTCGCAAAGTATTACCGTTGTTTTCCCAAAAGAAAATTACAAAGTCGGAGAGTTTGTCAATGTGAAAATCACCCATTGCACCAGCGGAACTTTGATTGGGGAAGCAATTGGTTATTCGGAAATGAACTTAAAATAATTAACAATGGATAATTGATAATTGATAATGGAAATCCTAATTATCAATTATCAATTGTGAATTATCAATTAATAATGGAAAGTGTACAAGCAATAAAACAACGATTTGAAATTATCGGGAATGATCCGAAACTCAATCGCGCGATAGAAAAAGCAATTCAAGTAGCGCCGACAGACATTTCTGTTTTGGTGGCTGGTGAAAGTGGTGTTGGAAAGGAAAATATTCCTAGAATCATACATTCGCTTTCACATAGAAAACACGGGAAGTATATTGCAGTTAACTGCGGGGCAATTCCAGAAGGAACCATCGACAGCGAACTATTCGGTCACGAAAAAGGTGCGTTTACAGGCGCAACAAGTACACGTGAGGGTTATTTTGAAGTAGCGGATGGAGGCACCATTTTCTTAGATGAAGTCGGTGAATTACCCTTAACAACGCAAGTTCGATTACTTCGTGTTTTAGAAAATGGCGAATTTATCAAAGTTGGATCATCTCAAGTACAAAAAACCAATGTACGTATCGTAGCAGCAACCAACGTCAACTTATTTGATGCCATTGATAAAGGCAAATTCAGAGAAGATTTATACTATCGTTTGAGTACAGTTGATATCATGTTGCCACCACTTCGGGAACGCAAAGATGACATTCATTTGCTATTTAGAAAGTTCGCTGCTGATTTTGCGCATAAATATAAAATGCCTCCCTTAAAATTGGACGATCAAGCAGTGCAAGTTTTACAAAAATTTAGATGGAGCGGAAACATTCGTCAATTGCGAAATGTCGCCGAACAAATATCAGTTTTAGAAACCAACCGCGATATTACTGCTGCAACTTTACAATCGTACTTACCTGCTGAAGGAAGTAATTTACCTTCGGTCATTAAAGACAAAAAATCCGACAGTGATTTCAGCACCGAACGCGACATCCTATATAAAGTGCTTTTTGACATGAAAAGTGATTTGTATGATTTGAAAAAACTCACTTTAGAATTGATGAAAAACGGAAGCGGAAAAGTGCAGGACATCAATCCGAATTTGATTCAGAAGATTTATGGTTCTAATGGAAATGAAAGTGAAATTACCTTCGAAGAAACACCGCGAACTTCCGTGATGACGACTCCTAACAACCCATCTGTTTTTGTAGACAACGATGAGCAATTTCAATTTGCAGAAACGGTTGAAGAAGAAGAAGTTTTGAAATTGGAACAAAAAGAAATCGAACTCATCAAAAAGTCACTCGAAAAAAACAAAGGCAAACGAAAAGCTGCCGCGGACGAATTGGGCATTTCGGAAAGAACCTTGTATCGAAAAATAAAACAGTTTGATTTATAAGGATTTATGTTTACTTTTATGCTTCTTGAAACTTATTCGCTATGAAAAAGATTTACTCACTAATCCTTCTTGTTTTGATGTCGTATTCTTGCAGTAACGATGATGTCGTTTCTAAAGACAATCCGCAACTGCGAAAACCAGGCCGCGTCATAAATGCTTTGGATCCTACTAAGTTGGCTAGAGTAATATTTTATCCGGGAACGAACAACGAAAGAAGATGGTTTTTTTATCCAAATGGATTGCTAAAAAAAATCGTTGATGCAAATGGCACCTTGCTTCAAACTTTTGTTTATGATACAAATAATAATTGGGTACAATTTCAATTATTCGGTGCAAACCCAATTTTCAGCATCATCACTTATGACGGAAATAATCGCGTAAGCAATGTTAACACAAACGGCAATAACTTCACTTATAATTTCAATCCTGCTACCAATAGCTATTTAGTTGGAGCATACACTAGAACACTCAATACTAATAACATTTATGGCGGAGAATGGTATGTTGATTACTATGAAGTTGAAGATGTAAATGGTAACATTACTTATGTCCCTTATAATGTTTATGGTTATTTTTGCGGATATAACAATAATAATCAAACTATCAGTGGAAACGATGATAATCCATCATTATCCCATTACCAACATGACAATAAAGTAAATCCTTTTAAAACTGCGTTATTACCAATATGCAAAATAGCCCCTCTATCAAAAATCTTTGGAATTAGTAATTTCTGGCTTAATGCTAATTTTAATTCACAAAATAATGTAACGCTAGAATCCTATGAAAGTGAGGATCCTGAAAGATTTCAATATGAATATGTCTACAATTCTAATAATTTGCCAATCTCTCAAACCCGAAAATCTTATTATTTTAATACTTTAGAAACAACAACATTAGACATCTTATACTACTACCAAGGCGACCCTATTCCGTAATTCAAAATAAACTGTTACATTCGCATTCTTTTAGAATAGAAATGAAATACCTAAAATATCTTTCACTTTGCTTTATTACGTTGAGCTTCAACAGTTGTTCAGTATATAACTTTACAGGAACAGGAAAAATAGATGCAAAGACATTTCAAGTCAATTATTTTCAAAACAATGCGCCCTTAATTGAGCCTGGTATTGAGAGAACATTTACTCAAAAACTACAGAATTTAATTCAGAATCAGACCAATTTGAATTTGGTCAGTTCAGGCGGAGATCTTACCTACGAAGGTGAAATTGTAGATTATAATATCAGTCCAACAACCGCAACTGCCGATCAACGTGCTGCTGAAAGCCGCTTGTCAATAACGGTGAATGTGCGGTTTTCAAATAAAAACAAGGAAAGTGACTCTTTTGAAAAAAAATTCAATTTCTTTTATAATTATCCCGGAACGGAGCAGTTAGTAGGTTCTAAACTAAGTGAAGCGCTTGACGAAATTTTTGATAGAATTACCCAAGATATTTTCAATGAATCATTAGCTAAATGGTAAATAAAAATTTGTTAATTTGTTGAATCGTTTATTCCTTTATTTGCGGAACCGAAAGAAAAACCAACGACTAAACAATTAAACTATTAAACAGTTAAACGACTAAACACAAAATGAACGTAGCAGAATATACCAACTTGATTAACAAACCCGATGCTGTCAATGACAAGCAAACCGAGGCTTTGGGAAAAATCATACAGGAATTTCCCTACTTTCAGAGTGCTCGAGCCCTGTATTTGAAAGGGCTATATAACCAAAATAGTTTCAAATACAATTACGCGCTTAAGATAGCAGCGGCGCACACCACAGACCGCAGTGTTTTATTCGACTTTATTACTTCAGATACTTTTACTACTATTCAGAAAGGGCTGTACGAACAGAAAGCAGCGGAAATTCTAGATATCACAGTAGCCGAAAGTGAAGTGGTTTCAGACGATCCAAAATTGACTGTACGAGAAAACACGGTTGAACAATCAATTTTAACTTCAATTAGAGAAGCTTCTATTGCAGGAAGTGAAACCCTAATGGAGGAAAATAGTGTCATTGAAGAAGCTCATTTCGATTCAAAACCAGTTTCAGAAGCTGAGGAAAAATTAGAAATCGGAACGCCACTAAATTTCTCGTTGACAGAACGACACTCCTTTCAGGAATGGTTGCAATTATCGAAATTCCAACCCATAACTCGTGAAATCGTTGAGAATCCTCTCGAAAAAGAAAAATCTTCTGAAGTCAATTTCGAGAAGCAAAAAAAAAACATCTTAATTGACAAGTTTATTGAGGCCAATCCAAAGATTTCGCCAGTAAAAAAAGATACCGACATTCCCACTATTTTTTATGAACCCAGTAATGCTGATAATTCATCGCTAATGACCGAGACGTTAGCACGCGTCTATTTGGAACAAAAAAAATATCAAAAAGCAATTCAAGCTTATGAAATATTAATTTTGAAATATCCAGAAAAAAGTAGTTTCTTTGCAGACCGAATTTTAGATATCAAAAATTTACAACAAAATAATACCTAACAATGAGCACATTTTCAATTTTTTTAGTTTTAATCACAATAGTATGTTTTCTATTGATAATCGTTATCATGGTTCAAAATCCTAAAGGAGGCGGACTTTCTTCTTCGCTAGGTGGATCACAAATGATTGGTGGCGTTCAAAAAACAACCGATTTCCTAGACAAAAGCACTTGGTATTTAGCAACCATCTTGATTGTCTTAATCATGCTTTCTAGTCTAAGTTTTTCTGGAACTTTAAGCGATACCGATTCAAAAATTATAGACCAAACAGAAGCCGGCGCTGCTAAAAAAGCGGAACCTGCTGCTGCAACTCCAGCTAAGGAAGCTACTCCACAAACTGAAGCACCTGCTCCTGCAACACCAGAGACTGCTGAACCAGCGAAAAAATAAATTATATTCAAAATACATGAAATGCCAGCTTGACAATGCTGGCATTTTTTTTAAGTAAAATTGTCAGTTTTTTACGGATGGCATATTTTCTGAAAGGCTAGGCAACATCGAAATTTGATACAATAAATAATAAAACAAAAACATTATGGCATTAAAAATTAAACCACTTTCGGATCGAGTCCTTATCGAACCTGTCGCTGCAGAAACCAAAACAGCGTCTGGAATTTTCATACCTGACACAGCGAAAGAAAAACCTCAAAAGGGAACTGTTGTAGCTGTTGGAAACGGCACTAAAGACCATACAATGACTGTCAAAATTGGAGATACGGTTTTATACGGCAAGTATGCTGGTACAGAGTTAAAACTAGACGGAAAAGATTATTTGATGATGCGCGAAGATGATATTTTAGCGATCATCTAATTCAATAATTAAAAATAAATAAAAGCAAACAAAAAATGGCAAAAGACATAAAATTTGATATTGAAGCACGCGACGGATTAAAACGTGGTGTAGATGCATTAGCCAATGCAGTAAAAGTAACCTTAGGACCAAAAGGGCGTAACGTAATTATCGGAAAATCGTTCGGTGGACCTACTGTCACTAAAGATGGTGTGACAGTGGCAAAAGAAATTGAATTGCAAGACCCGCTTGAAAACATGGGTGCGCAAATGGTTAAAGAAGTCGCTTCAAAAACCAATGACTTGGCTGGAGACGGAACTACAACTGCAACTGTACTTGCACAAGCAATCGTTAAAGAAGGGTTGAAAAACGTTGCTGCTGGAGCCAATCCCATGGACCTAAAAAGAGGAATTGATAAAGCAGTTGAGGCTATAGTTGCCGACCTTGGAAAACAGGCAAAGGTAGTTGGAAGCAATTCTGAGAAAATCAAACAAATCGCTTCAATTTCAGCAAATAATGATGAGGTAATTGGCGAATTAATTGCCAATGCTTTTGCGAAAGTAGGTAAAGAAGGAGTTATTACAGTAGAAGAAGCCAAAGGAACCGAAACGTACGTTGACGTGGTAGAGGGAATGCAATTTGACAGAGGTTATTTATCTCCCTATTTCGTAACTAATCCGGAGAAAATGGAAGCGGAATTAGAAAACCCATACATTCTTCTATATGATAAAAAAGTATCTTCTTTAAAAGAATTATTACCTGTTCTAGAGCCGGTTGCACAATCAGGTAAACCTTTGTTGATTATTGCGGAAGATGTTGATGGTGAAGCATTATCAACTTTGGTGGTAAATAAATTGCGTGGTGCACTAAAAATCGCAGCTGTAAAAGCTCCTGGTTTCGGTGACAGAAGAAAAGCGATGTTAGAAGATATCGCTATCCTCACTGGTGGTACTGTAATTTCAGAAGAAAGAGGTTATACGTTAGAAAACACTACTATAGATATGTTGGGAACTGCTAAAAGAGTAACTATCGACAAAGATAACACAACTGTTGTGAGTGGCGCTGGTGGAGCGGATATGATCAAAAACCGAGTGAATCAAATCAAAGGTCAAATGGAAGCTTCCACTTCTGAGTATGATAAAGAAAAATTGCAAGAACGATTGGCTAAATTGGCTGGTGGTGTTGCTGTTCTTTATGTTGGAGCTGCTTCTGAAGTAGAAATGAAAGAGAAAAAAGACAGAGTTGACGACGCGCTTCATGCTACTCGCGCTGCTGTTGAAGAAGGAATTGTTGCTGGAGGCGGCGTGGCGTTGCTAAGAGCTAAAATCGTTTTGAAAAACGTAAAAGCAGACAATGCAGATGAAGCAACCGGTATCCAAATCATTTCTCGTGCTGTCGAATCACCTTTGAGAACTATTGTTGAAAATGCTGGTTTGGAAGGTTCGGTTGTCGTAGCAAAAGTGGCTGAAGGAAAAGGCGATTTTGGTTATAATGCCAAAACAGACGAATATGTAGATATGCTAAAAGCTGGTATTATCGATCCTAAAAAAGTAACTCGTGTGGCTTTAGAAAATGCAGCTTCAGTGGCTGGAATGATCTTAACTACTGAATGTGCTTTGGTCGAAATTAAAGAAGAAAACGCTGGTGGCGGAATGCCAATGGGAGGCGGAATGCCTGGGATGATGTAAAAATCGAAAACATGTAACAAAAAAAATCCGAAGCTAATAACTTCGGATTTTTTTTATACTTCATCTTGATCAGATGGTTTGGCTGTTCTCTTCTTCAGCAATTTCATAAAAACCGGAATCGTAGAAATTAAAATGATTCCTATGACAATCCACTCAATATGATGCTTTAAATCGATGCCTTGTTTTAGGAAAACACCGTAAAGATAATGCCCTGAAAATATGAGAACAAAAGACCAAAGAAAAGAGCTCACAATATTAAAAAACATAAACTTCTTCTTGTCCATCGAAACTATCCCAGCTACTATTGGTGCGAATGTTCTAAAAATGGGTAAAAATCTAGCAAAAATGATTGCTTTACCACCATACTTTTCAAAGAAATCTTTCGACTGTAGCAAGTACTTTTTCTTAAACCAAAACGAATCTTCCTTCTTAAATAAGTAATATCCGCTTTTAGCGCCAAACCAATACCCTGTCATGTTTCCAAAAATACCAGCAACGGCAACTGCAGTGGATAAGAGCGTAACATTAATAAAATCACTGTCTAAAAAAGCAACATTCTGAACCAAATCACGGCTGTAAATTCCCGACAAAAAAAGCAAACTATCCCCTGGAAGAAAGAATCCAGCAAACAAACCTGTTTCTGCAAAGACAATAAACAAAACAATATACAATCCGAGTTGGATTCCAGCAATTTCAAAAGTGATGTAAAACTCTGGATTAAGTAATTGGGTCCATTCGAATTGATTCATATACGCGTCTATAAAATAAAATTAAAGGTTGTGAAAGTAAGAATAATTTACTGTAACCGCAATGAATTGGTTCATTTTAAAGTTATCTTAACGATTAGTCAATGGTTAATTCTCTTTCAAAAAAACTAGTCTCGATAGTTCATATTGGACTTTTATACGAAAAATTATTTCTAGAAAGTCAAGTTATGAAACAGCGCGACAGATACAGTATGATTCATTACATCGGCGCCAGAAGCGGGATTGATAAGCTGGTTCAAATACCCCAACTCTATTCTAAAATTGGAGTTGGATTGAATTCCCAGTCCGGCAAAAAATCGATTTTGATCAAAAAAATGTGGATTGACTTCATTCAATCCAAGGTTCAAAAAGACTTCATCTTGCACCACCGCATAGCACTCATCTTTGTTCTTATTTAAATACTTCAAATGAAAAAGATGGCGACTCAAGAATCGAAATCTATTTTGATAATTTGTCTCCAATCGAACTACTTGATCATCCTGAAGCCCAATTCTATCCACAAAGCGTTGCTCTAATCGCAACCGATTAATCATCACGTTTTTTCCGTCACGCCACTTGAAGGTATGTTGGTACTGTTCCCAAATCCTGTCTTCCTTAAAGTAATCATCAACTGCGTCATTTAGCGTATTGATTAAACCGTAACCAAGAATAAAATTAGTGTTCTTGTTAGGATAATAAATAGCACCCAACCGAAATAAATTTTGTCTGCTAAATTGAATATCTCCATCCATGCGGAATTGCGCTTCTGCGTGTAATCCCCATTTCGACGAGACCTTATATTGACCGGTGTAGACAAACCAATTGGCTTGATTCTCGACGGTCTTTTGAGGGTACATCAACTGAAAACAGAATGGGAAGAGAATAAGAAATACATTCTTCATTCGCAATTATTTTTATCGTTCATACTTGCAGCAATGATGCAAATTGTCATACACTTCATCCGAAGCTTTCTCTTCCTCAGCATCATGACCAACTTTTGCTATCGCTTTTTTCACTGCTGAAATTGAAGTTTTTTCTTCATTTAGAATTAAATCTAGTTGATGTGTTTCTACCGACCAAACCGCAGATTTAACGCCTGCCAAGCCATAAGCTGCTTTTTCAATGCGTTTCTTACATTGCTCACAATTTCCATTGACATCAATGGAATATTTTGCGTTTTTATTTTTCGCCTCTTGGGCATGTGCTGACAATCCTATGAAAACCAAACACAATATCATTACAATATTCTTCATTTTATTAAATTTTAATAGTTATCTAATTTTAAATCTAAGCCCTGCATAAAACATTTGACCAAAGACTGGCGCGTAAATTATCGAAGTGTCAAAGTTGGCTCCGAATGGATTCATGGCACCCAATATCGCTTTTCTTTGGCGGTAATTCCCAATATTTTCCCCGCCAAAATACATTTCAAAGTTACGGGATTGTTGCAACGTAATCTGCATATTGAAAGTTGAAAATGATGGAGAAAATTCAGGTAGCCTATCTATTGCAGCATTTGTCGCTGTATTTGGTAACTGTTGCTTTCCGAACCAATTAACCGTAGCATCCATGCGCCATTGCTGTCCTTCATCCGAAATATGCGTCGCGTATTCTACATTTGCAAAAAATCGATGCTTGGCTTGCAACGGTCGCTGATACGTTCCGGAAAGATAATCTGTAGAGATATCATAGTATTTGTAAGCTGCTCGTAAATCGAGGTGCTTCATCAACTCGACGTTGAAATCCACTTGCAAACTATTGGCAAATGATTTCCCTTTTAAGTTATAAAATAGAGCTTTCTGTGGACTTTCGAACAGGTCGACAACGGCTTGATTTTGGAAATCTGTTCGGTAAAAATCTAAACCAACATCTGCTTTTTTGCCGAAAAGAATAAATTTTTGACCGAAACT
>CALPOS020000003.1 GCA_943325255.2 Sphingobacterium thalpophilum | reverse complement strand
TTCAACAACATATTTTCAGCTTTGATTGCTTACAACTTTGCTGAGAAAAAACCATCTTTAAAAAACAACTTTGTAGACACTAAACAATTAATTCTTTTTCAATAATTTTATGTCGAACTCACGTTATTTTAGTAAGATGAAGCACATTATGATGGAACTCTAGCTAAATTTGTTAAATGACACAAATACTCCAAAACAGAAAAATTATCCATGTTGATATGGATGCGTTTTATGCTTCGGTAGAGCAAATGGACAATCCCTTGCTTCGAGGTAAACCCATTGCTGTTGGAGGAGGAGAGCGCCGTGGTGTTGTGGCGGCGGCTAGTTATGAAGCTAGAAGATTTGGAGTGCGAAGTGCAATTAGTGGTTATTTGGCTAAGAAGAATTGTCCTGAACTAATATTTGTAAAACCGCGCTTTGATCGTTACAAAGAGATTTCAAATAAGATTCGAGAAATATTTTACGACTATACCGATTTGGTGGAGCCGCTATCCTTAGACGAAGCTTATTTGGATGTGACTCAGAATAAAAAAGGGAATCCAAGCGCCACACTTATGGCACAAGAGATCAGAAAGCGGATTTACAGCGAGGTAGGACTAACTGCGTCTGCTGGAATTTCAGTGAATAAATTTGTGGCTAAAATAGCATCCGATTACAATAAGCCGAATGGACAAACAACGGTGAATCCAGATGAAGTTTTATCGTTTTTAGAGGAGTTGCCAATTCGAAAGTTCTATGGAGTCGGTAAGGTAACCACTGAAAAAATGTACCAGTTAGGGATTTTTACAGGTTTGGATTTAAAGAGTAAATCGCTTGATTTTTTGGAAAATCATTTTGGAAAGTCGGGTGCTTTTTATTATAATGTTGTGAGAGGAATTCACCATGGTGAAGTTAAATCGGAACGAGTTGCAAAATCTGTTGCTGCAGAGCATACTTTTGATGAAAATTTATCGTCGGAGATTTTCATGTTGGAGAAACTAGAGGGAATTGCTGGGGAATTGGAACGCAGATTAAAAAAGCATAATATAGCAGGGAAAACGGTGACTTTGAAGATAAAATACAGCGATTTTACATTGCAAACAAGAAGTAAAACCTTACCTTATTTTATCGCAGACAAAGCGCTATTACTAGAAACAAGTAAAGAGTTGTTATTTCAAGAGCGTATGAAAGAATCTGTAAGATTGCTTGGAATCTCACTAAATAATCTAAACACAGAAATTAAAAAGGCAGTTGTGGTACAATTGCGATTTGACTTCTAATTAAAGACAAAAGCCCTCATTTCTTGATATTGAAGGCTTTGAACTAAAAACATTTTGTTTCTATTTTTCTATTTCGGAAACTCTTAAAGTATTCACCATTCCTCTTTCAGCAACAGGCATCGCTGCTAAATTGATAAGAAAATCTCCCTTATCTACAAACCCTCTGTCACGAGCCATTTGGTTGACGTCAGTAACCGTGTCATCAGTGCTCACGTGTTTGTCATAGTAAAACGACCGAACTCCCCATAATAAGTTCAATTGTGTTAAAATTCTCTTGTTAGAAGTAAAAACTAGAATGTGCGCCGATGGTCTCCAAGCCGAAATTTGAAATGCGGTGTAACCACTATTAGTCAATGTGCAGATTGCTTTTGCTTTGATGACATTTGCCATCATTGCGGCGTGATGACATATGGACTTTGTTATAAATCTTTTGGTTCGCACTTGCGGCGTGTTTTGTGGCACTTGAATTAAAGGAGAATCTTCAACAGCGGAGATAATTTGGGTCATTTTTTCGATTACTTGAACAGGATAATTCCCAACAGAAGTTTCTCCAGAAAGCATAACCGCATCTGCACCATCCATCACGGAGTTGGCAACATCATTTACCTCTGCTCTGGTTGGCGTTAAACTCGTAATCATTGTTTCCATCATTTGAGTAGCAATTATTACTGGGATACGCGCTGTTTTAGCTCTGTTTACTAATTTTTTCTGAATAAGAGGCACCTCATGGGCAGGAACTTCTACCCCTAAATCACCTCTAGCTACCATCAATCCGTCGCAATACGCAACGATTTTATCAATATTTGCCACTCCTTCTGGCTTCTCAATCTTAGCAATAATCGGGATTTTGTGATCAGAATGTTTAGAAATTAATTCTTGCAGTTCCATCAAATCTTCTGCGGTTCTAACAAAAGACAGTGCAATCCAATCTACTTTTTGTTCGATTGCAAAAACAGCATCTTTAATATCTTTCTTAGTTAACGCCGGCAAAGACACTTTTGTGTTTGGTAGATTTACTCCTTTCTTAGATTTTAATGGTCCGCCTTGAATTACACGACAAACAACTTCTGTTTTCTTATCAGTTTCTACTGCTTCAAAAATTAATTTTCCGTCATCTAGTAGAATTCTTTCACCTGGATTAACGTCCTTTGGAAACTCTTTGTAGTTCATATAAACTCTTTGTGCAGTTCCAGGAACATCTTCGGCAGTTTGAAAAGTAATCAAGTCGCCATCGTTTACAACAACATCTTCCTTCATCACGCCCACACGAAGTTTAGGACCTTGTAAGTCACCTAGAATTGCTGTTGTATATCCAAACTCATCATTCAACCCTCTTATCAAATTGATTTTTTCTTTTACATCTTCATAGTCAGCATGCGAAAAATTGACGCGAAACACATTAACTCCAGCATCAATCATGCTCTTCATTACTTCTCGTGTACTGCAAGCTGGTCCGAGCGTGGCTACAATTTTAGTTTTCTTGTTTGTTGGCATTGTTATTAAAAAATTAGATTGTTTTTTGATTTAATATTTTCAGGAATTAAGGAATAAGCGGCCGAAATTCGCCCTATTTGTTTCAATTGGTCAACTATTTTTTCAACTTGCAATTCATTGCAATTATTGTCTATTTTCAAAAAATAATCCACCTTTTTATGTTCTGAGATGAGATAAACTTTCCTAGAAATCACATCAACACTATTCAAGAAGAGATTTTGCTTGGTGTTTTTTGGAGTAAAATAGATGTCGTTTTTATTTTGAATCAGACACCATTTACGTTCTGTATTTTCCTCTTCAAAAGTATATTTCGAAAAAAAAGCATCGCCTTCCTTTACGGTTACTGCTACTTCATCCTTATTTTTACTTAAAAGAATTGGGAAGTTTTGATTTATAAAATAGGCCAGCCTGAAATCATCTAAAGGACTGTGGATTGCGATTAGTTCATAATCAACTTCGTCAAATTCTTCTAAATGCAATTTCAAGACTGCCATTTATGAAACAAATTAAGTCGTAAATATAGCACTTCTTATTGATAAAAATCATTCAAAAGTGCCTTCTTGATTCTAATTTAATAACGAAATCGATATAGTTTAACGAAATTTTTATTTTGCGTCTATTTTGTTTTGAAGTGCAAAATAAGTTCGCTGAGACGCTTTTTCTTCCGCTTTCTTTTTTGATGTTGCTCTAGCCTTTGCTATAATTTTATTATCAATGCTTAGTCTTACGCCAAATAACCGCTCTCCAGTTATTCCGTTATCTTCAAAAACGTCATAATTGAATGATTTTTTCTCTTTTTGACACCATTCGATAACTAAACTCTTATAGCTGATTACTTTGCCTTCTAGTTTGGCAATGTCAACGTACGGGATGATTACTTTCTTTTGAATAAATTTCTCACAAAAATCATATCCCAGATCCAGATAAATTGCGCCAATTAGTGCCTCGAAAACATTGCCGTGAATATTTTCTCCAAAATGGGCGGAAGGAACTTTACTTTCTATAAAATCGATCAAATTCAAATCCCGACCCAACTCGTTTAGGTGTTCGCGACTGACAATTTTTGAGCGCATTTTAGTCAGATATCCTTCGTCTCCTGCAGGCGCTTTGTTATATAGATGTGCTGCGATGACTGCGCTTAACATTGCATCGCCCAAAAATTCCAATCTCTCATAGTTAATTGCGTTTCCTTCGGAATCTAATTTATTTGATGACCTATGGGTAAAAGCCTTCTCATAAACCGAAATATCTTTCGGAGGAAATCCCAATATTTTCTCAATTGCCGTAAAAAAAATCCCGTCATCAGTAGAACGGGAATTTTTAAAAAGTTTATGAAGAATATTTCTCAAGATTAGTTTTCTAATTTTTTAAATAAAACACATGCGTTGTGTCCACCAAAACCAAAAGTATTACTCATCGCTACATTTACTTCTCTTTTTTGAGCTTTGTTTAGCGTTAAGTTCAGACTTGGGTCAATATTTTCGTCGACAACAGTATGATTGATAGTCGGAGGAACAATTCCATGCTTCATCGCTAAAATAGAAGCGATGGCCTCGATGGCGCCAGCTGCACCTAAAAGATGACCAGTCATTGATTTTGTCGAATTTATATTTATATTCTTCGCGTGATCTCCGAAAACAGCTGTAATTGCTTTCAATTCTGCAACGTCTCCCAAAGGTGTTGAAGTTCCGTGTGTATTAATATGATCTACTTGCTCTGGTTTCATTCCAGCGTCACGTAAAGTGTTTTCCATTACGGCTATGACTCCAATGCCTTCTGGATGCGGGGCGGTTAAGTGATAAGCGTCTGAAGACATTCCTCCACCGCCTATTTCACAATATATTTTAGCTCCGCGTGCTTTAGCATGTTCGTATTCTTCAAGGACTAATGCACCAGCGCCTTCGCCAAGTACAAAACCATCGCGTGTTGCATCAAAAGGTCTTGAGGCACTTTCTGGACTTTCATTTCTTGTAGATAATGCTTGCATAGAATTGAATCCTCCCATACCTGCAATAGTCACAGCTGCTTCTGAGCCACCGGAAATGATAACATCACACATTCCAAGACGGATATAATTAAAAGCATCAATCAAAGCATTTGCAGATGAAGCGCAAGCTGAAACGGTTGTATAATTAGGACCCATAAAACCATTTCTCATCGAAATATGAGCTGGTGCAATATCGGCAATCATTTTAGGGATAAAGAAAGGGTTAAATCTTGGAGTTCCGTCACCACTAGCATAACTGATAACCTCTTCTTGAAAAGTTTCTAACCCACCAATTCCGGCTCCCCAAATAACACCTACTCTATGTTTATTGACATTGTCAGCAGTTATACCTGCATCGTTTATGGCTTCTTCACTAGCAGCTACAGCGTATTGTGCGAATTTATCCATTCTTCGAGCTTCTTTGCGGTCCATAAAATCTTCTATATTGAAGTTCTTTATTTCGCACGCAAATTTAGTTTTATGTTTTTCGGTATCATAGTAAGTAATGGAAGCAGCACCGCTTTTGCCACTTACTAGAGCGTCCCAGTATTCCTGAATGTTATTTCCAATTGGGGTAAGTGCGCCTAAACCTGTTACTACAACTCGTTTTAACACCATAATGTTGATTTTGTTGATTTGATTTTAAACAAAGAATACCCAAATATTTCTTCATGTATAAATCATAAAAGAGACATGGGTATTTTCTATACTTTTTGATTGAATTTCAATCAATGATTTACGTTAAAAAACAATAACACCCGTAAAAAAGATACGGGTGTAATAGTTATTATTTTTTAGCTTCTTCGATGTAAGAAATAGCTTGACCAACAGTAGCGATGTTTTCTGCTTGGTCGTCTGGAATTTGAATATCAAATTCTTTTTCGAACTCCATAATAAGCTCAACAGTGTCTAACGAATCAGCCCCTAAATCATTAGTGAAGCTAGCTTCTGTTACAACTTCGTTTTCGTCAACGCCTAATTTGTCTACGATAATCGCTTTAACTCTTGATGCAATGTCTGACATAATCTTTAATTTTAGAATTTAATTTGTTGGCAAAAATAAAAAACTTTATTTTAAAACCACGATTTAGTTAATAAATGTGCAAACGAATTTAAAAAAATAATTTCACAAAGGGGATTTAATTCCTTTATTTATCATTTATTATTCTTTTTTTTGTGAGCTTATTTGCTCTAATTATGAAAAAAGTTGTGCTATTTGCATCGGGTTCGGGTTCTAATGCAGAGAAAATCATGCGATACGGAAGTAGTAAATCTACATTCGAAGTGATGAGTGTTTTTTGCAATAATCCGAAAGCAATGGTATTAGAACGTGCTTTACATAATAATGTTCCTACAGTAATATTTTCTAAAGATGATTTGAACTCGGGAGTACTTATCAATAAATTACGATCATTGAATCCTGATTTAATTGTATTAGCGGGTTTTTTGCTTCAACTCCCAGCAGCGCTAATTGAAGCTTTTCCCAACAAGATTGTCAATATTCATCCCGCATTACTGCCAAAATATGGTGGTAAGGGAATGTACGGTAAATTTGTTCATGAAGCAGTTTTAAACAATAAAGAAGTAGAAACAGGTATTACAATTCATTTTGTAAACGAGCTTTACGACGAAGGGGAAGTGATTCTTCAAAAATCTATTGCAGTAGATGATTGTACAACGGCCGAAGAAATTGCAACTAAAGTACGCGCGCTCGAACACGAATTTTATCCGAAGGTTATCGAACAAGTTTTAATACATTAATAGTCAGTTGTCTACATTTCACGAAGTACATATTTACACCGACGGAGCAGCCAAGGGAAATCCCGGGAATGGCGGCTATGGCGTTGTTATGGAATGGGTTGGAAAGCCTTATCAAAAAGAATTTTTCGAAGGATTTAGATTAACGACCAACAATCGAATGGAGTTATTGGCGGTGATTGTCGGATTAGAGAAATTGAAAAATCCAAACACCAAAGTGCTCATTATTTCTGATTCTAAGTATGTTGTTGATTCTGTAGAAAAGAAGTGGGTATTCGGTTGGGAGAAAAAAGAATATGCCGGAAAAAAGAATCCGGATTTATGGAAACGTTTCCTCAAGATTTACCGCCAACATCAAGTTGATTTCAAGTGGATTAAAGGACATAATAACCACCGTCAAAATGAAAGATGTGATGAATTGGCGGTAATGGCATCTTTGCAAAAGGAGCTTTCTACTGATGAATTTTATGAAAAAACAGACGCAAAACTTTTGTAATAACATTATATTTTCCGCTTTGTAACTTTCAAAGTTATAAACTACCTTTGGACCTTAATTTCAAATACAGCAGATGAATAAATTATTGATTGTGGGAACCGTTGCTTTCGACGCTATTGAAACTCCTTTTGGGAAAACAGATAAAATATTAGGTGGCGCAGGAACTTTCATCGGATTGTCTGCTTCCCATTTCAACTTACATTCGGCAATTGTTTCGGTGGTTGGAGATGACTTTCCTCAAGAGTATTTAGATTTATTAACTGCGAGAAACATTGATATTTCAGGACTTGAAGTAGTTAAAGGAGGGAAAACATTTTTCTGGAGCGGAAGATATCATAATGATTTAAATTCACGTGATACACTCGTAACAGAGCTCAATACACTCGCAGACTTTCAACCTAAAGTGCCAGAGGCCTTTAAAGATGCAGATGTTGTAATGTTGGGAAACCTACATCCTTTGGTGCAGAGTAGTGTCTTGGATCAAATGACAAAACAGCCAAAGCTAGTGGTATTAGACACCATGAATTTTTGGATGGATTGTGCATTACCTGAATTGTTGAGCGTAATCAAGCGCGTTGACGTCATAACAATCAATGATGAAGAGGCTCGTCAATTGTCTGGAGAATATTCTTTAGTGAAAGCGGCAGCAAAAATCCATACCATGGGACCTAAATATGTAGTTATTAAAAAGGGCGAGCACGGAGCGCTTTTATTTAATAATAAAGACATCTTCTTTGCACCTGCCTTACCTTTAGAAGAGGTATTTGACCCAACAGGAGCGGGAGACACTTTTGCGGGAGGATTTGCCGGTTTTATCACTCAAAGCGAAAATATTTCCTTCAGCAATATGAAACAAGCAATCATACAAGGTTCTAACTTAGCTTCTTTTTGTGTCGAAAAATTTGGAACCGAAAGAATGCTCCAACTCAAAAAAGAAGAAGTGCAAGAGCGATTGAAACAATTCAAAGCTTTAACACATTTTGACATTGAATTGTAATTAACTTTATGCCTCGAATTTTCGGGGCATTTTTATTTAAAAAATGAATAATTAAACATAATGAGCGACGCGATTAAGCACGAATGTGGGATTGCTTTACTGAGACTAAAGAAGCCATTAGAATTTTATAAGGAAAAGTATGGTTCCGCATTTTATGGAATACAGAAGATGTATTTATTGATGGAAAAGCAGCACAATCGCGGTCAGGACGGAGCTGGATTTGCCTCTATTAAATTAGATGTAGCTCCTGGGGAAAGATATATTAGTAGGGTTCGATCAAATGAGTCACAAGCCATTCAAGACGTTTTTGCACAAATCAATGCACGCATCAACGAAGAAATGGAATTACATCCGGAATATTCGAACAATGTTAGCCTGCAAAAAAGGAATCTACCTTATGTAGGGGAACTTTTTTTAGGACATGTGCGCTATGGTACTTTTGGAAAAAACAGTATTGAAAGTGTTCACCCATTTTTGCGTCAAAATAATTGGATGCATAGAAATCTTATAGTTGCTGGTAATTTCAATATGACAAATGTTACCGAACTATTTAATAGTTTGGTAGAATTAGGTCAGCATCCAAAAGAAATGACTGATACGGTGACGGTAATGGAAAAAATAGGTCACTTTCTAGATGAAGAAGTTACCGAGTTGTATCAGGACTGCAAGAACAATGGACTTTCAAAGAGAGAAGCTTCTCCAGTTATTGCAGACCGTTTAAATGTAGCAAAGATTCTAAAAAAAGCTTCTCGAGGATGGGATGGCGGATATGCAATGGCGGGGTTATTTGGTCATGGAGATGCTTTTGTCTTTCGAGACCCAGCGGGAATTCGTCCGGCGTATTACTATGAAGATGAAGAAATTGTTGTGGTAGCCTCGGAAAGACCGGTAATTCAGACTGTTTTTAATGTTGATTTTGAAAAAGTCCAAGAACTGCAGCCAGGGAAAGCATTAATCATTAAAAAAAACGGAGTAGTAAAAGAAGAAGAAATTATTCCGGCTACAATAAAAAAAGCATGTTCATTTGAGAGAATTTACTTTTCAAGAGGTAGCGATGCAGAGATATACCAAGAAAGGAAAGCGCTAGGAAAGCTAGTCTTGCCAGCGGTTCTTTCTGCCATTGATAAAGACACCGACAATACCGTGTTTTCATATATTCCTAATACTGCTGAAACTTCATTTTATGGCATGATAGAAGCTGCCCAAGATTTTCTAAATCAGAGGAAGAATAAGTTCATTCTTGACAATAGAAAGACCCTAACTAAAGAAAAACTAGAAGAGATTTTATCAGTAAAAATTCGAACTGAAAAAATAGCTATAAAAGATGCGAAACTAAGAACATTCATTACTGAAGATAGCAGTAGAGACGATCTTGTCGCGCATGTTTACGATGTGACTTATGGCGTTATCAAACCAACGGATAATTTGGTAATCATAGACGATAGTATTGTAAGAGGAACAACGCTTAAGATGAGTATTTTGAAAATGATGGATCGATTAAGGCCAAAGAGAATTGTCATTGTTTCTTCTGCACCTCAAATTAGATATCCAGATTGTTACGGAATCGATATGGCTAAATTGGAAGGCTTGATTGCATTTCAGGCAGCGCTAGAGCTATTAAAAGAAAGGGATTTATATCACATTGTAGAGGAGGTATACAAAAAATGTAAGGAACAAGAGAACATGAAGGATCTTGAAATAACAAATGTTGTTACGGAGATTTACAAGCCCTTTCTTCCGCAAGAAATATCAGACAAGATTTCAAGTATGTTAAGCACCAAAGAACTAAATGCGGAAGTTAAGATTATTTTTCAATCAATAGAGAACCTTCACCTTGCTTGTCCTAAAAATTTAGGGGATTGGTATTTCACAGGAAATTATCCAACACCCGGAGGCAATAGAGTTGTTAATAGAGCATTTATGAATTTTTATGAAGGAAAAGACGCAAGAGCCTACTAGAAACGCATGTTTGTTAACACTTTATCGAGTTTTGGTGTAGTTCATCTAAAATATTTGTTAATAACACTCTGCCACTATACTTTTGACGAACCATAGCATTAGTAGGTTAAGTTTATGGTAGATTTGGGGCAAAAAGGGTGAAAGCAATTTCACCTTTTTTATTTTATGATAATTCATGAAAAACCCGTATAAAAGGTATATAGACTCTTATTTGCCTATCATTCCAATTAATTTAGCAAGTTGAAAGATCAAACGAGCAAATTGTGGTTATATTCGTCGCACCATAATTTAGTAGGTTTAAGCTTATGGTAGATTTGGGGCAAAAAGGGTGAAAGAAATTTCACCTTTTTTATTTTATAAAAGTATTAAAACAAAAAAGACCCGATTCAATTACGAATCTGGTCTTTTTTGTTTCTAAAACGTTATTGACTATTTCTCCAACGCGTATCTTCGAGATACTTCATCCCAATTGATTACATTGAAAAAAGCCTCAATATAATCCGGTCGACGATTTTGATAATGTAGATAGTATGCATGTTCCCATACATCCATTCCTAAAATAGGAGTTCCTCCGCAACCAACATTGGGCATTAATGGGTTATCTTGATTAGGAGTTCCACAAATGTCTAATTTTCCGCCTTTATGAACGCAAAGCCAAGCCCACCCTGAGCCAAACTGTGTTATTCCAGCTTTTGCAAAGCGTGATTTAAACTCATCAAAACTGCCAAACTCGTTTTCTATTGCAATAATTAGTTCACCAGTAGGAAGTCCTCCGCCATTGGGAGTCATTACAGTCCAAAACAAATTATGATTGTAAAATCCGCCGCCATTGTTACGAACAGCAGCATTTTTCATATCAAGATTGATCAAAATATTTTCAATGGTTTTACCTTCTAAATCGGTTCCGGCAACAGCAGCATTTAAGTTGGTTGTGTATGCATTATGATGTTTTGTATGATGAATTTCCATCGTACGTGCATCAATGTTTGGTTCTAAAGCATTATATGTGTAAGGTAAATTTGGTAATTCGAAAGCCATGATATATTGTTTTAATGATTTATAAATATTTTATTCAAAATTAAACATTTAACTTTGGAAATGAAATAATACACTTGTATAATTTTCGCGATAAGCATAGGTTGTAAAACAAATTGCAAGAAATCATAATAAGCTACAATAAATGGGGAATATTTATACAAATCAAAAACCTTCGTTCTCCATTTTTGATGCCTCTGCAGGTTCTGGAAAAACATATACGCTTGTTAAGGAATATCTTAAGATCGTTCTTACTTCAAAAAAAAATGATGCGTACAGAAATATTCTGGCGATAACTTTCACGAATAAAGCGGTTCATGAAATGAAAAGCCGAATTATTCATAATTTGTATGAATTCTCAAAGGAAAACACAGCGGAGAAACCGTTACGCTTATTGAACGAAATATCTTTAGAGACTAAGATTTCAACTACTCAACTTAAGCTAAAATCCAAGCAAACTATAAAGCACTTAGTTCATAATTATGCGGCATTTGATATTTTGACTATTGACAAATTTACGCACAAAGTTATTCGAGCATTTGCCCACGACCTCAATTTATCAAGTACATTTGAAGTCACTCTAGATACTGATATATTGTTGTCAGAAGCAGTAGATGCGATAGTCTCACAGGTTGGTGAAAACGAAACGATTACCAATCTTTTAATTGATTTCACATTAGGAAAAATAGATGATGATAAATCTTGGGACGTAACAAGGGAAATACTTGAAATAAGCAAACTTGTTTATAATGAAAATAATAAAGAGCCTATCAACGAACTTAAGGACAAATCTATCCAAGATTTTGTCGAAGTACGCCAAAAAATAAAGATTGCGAAAAGGGATTTAGAATCTCAAAACAAAGTTCTTGGTGCATCTGCAATAGAATTAATTGTTTCAAATAATATTGATTTAAAATCATTTTCTAGAGGAACTTTCCCGAATCATTTGATTGCCATTAATGAAGGTAAATATAGATTGGAAAACAAGAAATTTTATCAAGAAAGCGATGTGCAAATTAATAAGTCGGCCACCGATCGAGAAGCAATAGAAGCAATATTACCAGAATTACTTTTACTATTAAAAGAAGTGTATTCTAATTTTGAAAAAATTGAATTTTATGAGGCATTTCTGAAAAACATTACACCTTTATCATTATTAAATACAATTTCAAAGGAGCTGGCGAGAATTCAAAGCGAACAAAACGTGTTGTCAATTTCTGAATTCAACACGCTAATTTATAACGAGATTCAAAATCAACCAGCGCCATTTATTTATGAAAAATTAGGAGAGAAGTACCATCATTTTTTTATTGATGAATTTCAAGACACCTCCGAAATGCAGTGGAAAAATCTGATTCCACTTATCGACAATGCGCTAGCCACAGAATTTTCATCAGGAGAAAAGGGCACTTTATTAATAGTGGGAGATCCAAAGCAGTCGATATATCGATGGCGCGGAGGAAAAGCAGAGCAATTTATTGCACTTGGCAAGAATGAAAATCCTTTTCATAATCCAGACAAGGCAGTTTTTCATTTAGATACTAATTACAGGAGTTGTTTTCAGATTGTTGATTTTAACAACAATTTTTTTCGATTTTTATCAAAGGAGTTTCGGAATTCCGACTATCAAGACTTATATGAAAACCATAGCTATCAATTTGCCAATAGCAGGAAAGGTGGCTACGTTGATTTGACTTTTCTTAATTCAAAAATTGAAGAGGACTTGAATTTTGATGCTGAAGAAGAATTAGATCGAGATGCGTTGTTTTGTAAAATGACTTTAAACAAGATAGGAGAAGTTATCGCAAATGGCTTCCAATATAGCGAAATTGCTATTCTTACAAGGAAAAGATCTCAAGGGGTACAAATTGCCCATTATTTATCGAGGAGTAATGTGCCCATTATTTCATCAGAAACATTATTGGTTTCAAATTCGGAAGATGTTCAGTTTATTGTAAACATCTTAGGGTACCTATACAATCAAGATAACCTTGAAGCCAGGGCTAATTTTCTCTATTACCTTGCATCTAAAAACCAGGAAGAGCATTCTAGACATGATTTTATTTTGAAAGGGATGGAATGTCAAAGAGAAATCGATCTTGAAGCGTGGTTGCTTGAATTTGACATATCAATTACATTTAAGGACTTAAGACGGAAATCCTTGTACGAGGTGGTAGAGCTTATTTTGTTTCGACTTATTCCTGATAATAATTGCAATATTTATCTACAATGTTTTCTCGATCTGGTTTTAGAGCGAGATTATCATCGACAAGCAGGCATTTCCGACTTTCTTATTTTTTGGGAAAAGAACTGCGGCAAATATAGCATTCCGTCGCCAGAGGGCGATAATGCTGTCAGAATTCTAACAATTCATAAATCAAAAGGACTCGAATTCCCCGTTGTAATAATTCCATTTGCAGATGAAGACTATGAAAGAAAACCAAAAGATAAGATTTGGATTAAAGATTTAGCGGATGATTTTGGCATGCCGAGAGCATTAGTTGACAATAGTAGAGCGATTGAAAATTTTGGAAAGGAAGCGATAAGTATCTACGAGAAACAAAGAGAAGAGGAATTACTCGATAACATCAACATACTTTATGTTGCATTGACAAGAGCTGAGGAGCAGTTATTTGTTATTTCTACATTTGTTCGACAAAAGAAGGATGGTAATTATCCGTATAATATGGCTTCCTTTTTTGTGAAATTCTTACAGGATAGTAATATTTTCGAAGAGCAAAAATTGCAGTATTATTTTGGACATAATGAAAAGAGATTGAAAGATGAAGTGCTGTCTTCAAACAAAAATGAAATTGTTTCGGTTTCTAGTAGATTTAATCCAAGAAGTGTCAAGATTGCACAAAATGAAGCATTATTGTGGGGAACTTCTCAGAAGTCTGCAATTGAGTACGGTAATATAATACACGAAATACTGTCAGAAATTGTTTATGAAGACGATGTTAGCTTTGCTATTACACACGCTCTAGAAACAGGTTTGATAAACATAAATCAAAAAGTAGCGGTGCAGAAAACCATCGCCGACATAATTAATCATGATGATTTACGTATTTATTACTCACGAGACAATACAATTTATAATGAACAAACGATCATACAGAACGAAGGGAAAACAGTAAAGCCTGATAGAATAGTAATTACTTCATTAAATGAGGTCTTTTTATTAGATTACAAAACAGGAATTCATTCTGATAAGCATAAAGTGCAATTGGAGAATTATCAGAATGTTTTGGAAAAAATGAATTTTAAAGTGGTAGCAAGAACTTTAATTTATATTGGAGAAAAAACAGAAATAGTTCAATTTTAAAATATCAAAAATGTACGGAAAAATAAAAGAATACCTTGAATTAGAGCTCGAAACAATTGAAAGCAATGGGCTTTTCAAAAAAGAACGAATTATTACTTCACCTCAAGGAGCGGAAATAAAAATTGAAACTGGCGAAACAGTGCTTAATTTTTGCGCAAACAATTATTTAGGTCTATCTTCTCATCCAGAAGTTATTCAGGCAGCTAAAGACACTCTTGACTCTCATGGTTTCGGAATGTCTTCAGTTCGTTTTATATGCGGGACGCAAGACATTCATAAGGTGCTTGAGAAAAGAATAGCACAATTTTACGGCACAGAAGACACCATACTTTATGCTGCCGCATTTGATGCTAATGGAGGTGTCTTTGAGCCATTATTTAATGAAAATGATGCTATAATTTCTGACAGTTTGAACCATGCCTCAATTATTGATGGCGTTAGATTATGTAAAGCAAAAAGATACCGATACAATAACTGCGATATGCAAGACTTGGAAGAGCAGTTGATTCAAGCAAATTTGCAGGGTTCACGATTTAAGCTAATTGTTACCGACGGGGTGTTTTCCATGGATGGAGTTGTTGCCCCATTAGAAAAAATTTGTGATTTAGCTGATAAGTATGATGCTTTGGTTATGGTAGATGAATGCCATGCCGCAGGGTTTATAGGAGCAACAGGAAAAGGAACCCTAGAAGCTAAAGGTGTAATGGGGAGAGTTGACATTATTACGGGCACGCTAGGAAAAGCCTTGGGGGGAGCAATGGGAGGTTATACCACAGCAAAGAAAGAAATTATTGAAATCTTAAGACAAAGATCACGGCCTTACTTGTTTTCAAATTCATTAGCTCCTGCAATAGTGGGGGCGTCGATAAAAATTTTCGAATTATTAGAAAAGGAAACCACTTTGCGAGATCGACTGGAATGGAACACAAAGTACTTTAAAGAGGAAATTAAGAAAGTTGGCTTTGATATTATTGATGGGGATTCTGCCATCGTTCCTGTCATGTTGTATGATGCTAAATTGTCACAAGAAATGGCTAATGAACTGCTGAAAAGAGGTATATATGTCATTGGTTTCTTTTTTCCAGTTGTCCCAAAAGACAAGGCAAGAATCAGGGTTCAGCTCTCCGCAGCCCATACCAAAGAACAGATTGATCAAGCGATCACAGCATTTTCTGAAGTCGGGAAAATGTTAAATGTGCTGTAAACGGCAGTTCACTAGGTTATTAGTTGCTTTTTTTTTAACATTTCATTTTGTAGTTATAAAATTACGCATTACTTTTGCCTAACAAAATATTGTAATCTAACAAAATCAAAGTATGAAACATCTTAACAAATTATTTGCTGCTGTGTTAATGTTTACTGGACTAAGTTCACAAGCACAAGATAGTAACAACCCATGGGCGATTTCCTTCGGGACAAACGCCGTAGACACTAGAGTTAGCGCAGCTACTAAAGTGGAAGATCAGTTTTCTCAGTATTTCAACGTAAATGACAATTGGAATATTCTTCCTTCTGTGTCGTATATTAACGTTTCTAGAAATGTTGGAGGAAGTTTTTCATTTGGTATTACTGGATCTGTAAACAGAATTAAAAGATGGGTAGAGCCTAGATTAACTATCCCTGGAGATTATCCAGTTGTTAACCCTGGAGATTTAAGCTACTATGCAGCTGATGGTGTTATCAAATATAGTTTCGCAAATATGTTTGGTTGGAAAGTAATCGATCCATCTATTAATATTGGTGGGGGTTATGCATCTATGGGGGACGCAAGTTTTGGAACTGCTAATGGTGGATTTGGATTGACTTTCTGGTTTACTGAAATGGTAGGTTTATCCTTTCAATCAACATACAAGTACTCATTTGATACTGATGCTAGAATCCCAGAACAAAATGTTCCTTCTCATATGCAACATTTTGCAGGTTTGACCTTTAAATTTGGAGGTAAAGATACAGACGGTGACGGAATTTATGATAAAGACGATGCTTGTCCAGAAGTAGCGGGTCTTAAGCAATTTAAAGGTTGTCCTGATACGGACGGAGATGGTATAATTGACGGAAGTGATTCTTGCCCAGATGTTCCTGGTTTAGCAGAATTCCAAGGATGTCCTGATACTGACGGAGACGGTATTGCTGATAAAGATGATGCTTGTCCAGAGGTTGCAGGTCCAAAATCTTTGAATGGTTGCCCTGATGCAGACGGTGATGGTATCGCAGATAAAGATGACAAATGTCCTCAAGTTAAAGGACCAAAAGAAAATGGCGGTTGCCCATGGCCTGATACTGACGGAGATGGAGTGTTAGATAAAGATGACAAATGTGTTGATGTAAAAGGTACTGTTGCTAATAAAGGTTGTCCGGAAATTTCTGAAGAACAAGTAAACAAATTGAATGCTTACGCAAAAACAATCTTGTTTAACTCTGGCAAATCAAGTTTCCAACAACAAACATTTCCTGTATTACAATCTATTACTGCTATTTTGAAAGAATATCCAGATTCTAAATTTAGTATTGAAGGACATACAGATAGTGATGGTAAAGATGCAACAAACCAAAAATTATCAGAAGAAAGAGCTAAAGCAGTTAAAGATTATTTAGTAACTAATGGAATTGCTGAAGGAAGATTAACTTCTGCAGGTTATGGTGAAACTAAGCCTATCGATAGTAATAAAACTAAAGCAGGTAAAGCTAACAACAGAAGAGTTGAAGTGAATTTAGTGAAATAATTTCTTAGACAATATTTTTATTAAACGTCTCGATATTTCGAGACGTTTTTTTTATATTTATAAAATGACAAACACCTCATTTCTTGAAAAGATTGCAGAAACAGTGATTCACAACTACCACGATTCACTATCAACTACTATTATTGTTCTGCCTAATAAGAGAGCAAAAGTCTTTTTAATCGATGCGTTAAAGAAACAAATAGATACTCCCGTTTTCTTGCCCGAAATATTAAGTATTGAAGATCTTGTTCAAAAAATATCTGGCCTACGTCTCATCGATCCAATTGAATTGATTTTCGAATTCTATGAAGTATATCTGAAATTACCAAAAAATTCAGAATCACAGTCGTTCGAAGTATTTGCCAATTGGGGGAAAACACTCCTCCAAGATTTTAATGAAATAGATCGATATTTATTAGACCCTAGTAAGATACTTACCTATCTAGATAACATAAAGGAAATAGAGCATTGGTCTTTGAATGCTGAAGCGAGAACAGAGCTTATTACAAAACATCTAGAATTTTGGAAATTATTGCCCAATTATTATACCTCTTTCTACAAGTATTTATTAGAAGAAAAGAAGGGATACCAGGGGATGATATATCGCGAAGCGGTACTCAGAATTGAGCAAGATCGGGACTTGTACAGCAACAAGAATATTGTGTTTGCGGGATTTAATGCGCTAAATGCTGCAGAAGAAATCATAATTCAACATCTTTTAGTTTCAAATCAAGCGAAAATTTATTGGGATATTGATGAATCCTTGTTACAAGATGCTTCACATGATGCCGGTTTATTTATTAGAAAATACAAAAACAATTGGAAGTACTATAAAAGCAACCCATTTGAATGGATTAGCAATGATTTTTCGAAATCAAAAGAAATTAACATTATTGGCACTCCAAAATCAGTTGGGCAGGCTAAGATTACTGCAAGTATAATTGAGAAAATTAATCAAGAGAAGCCCGAAAATGACTTAAATAAAGTGGTCATAATTCTTGCAGAGGAGAATTTATTAGTGCCATTACTCTATTCTTTACCAGAAAGTGTCCAAAGCTTAAATATTACCATGGGTTATTCGAGTAAAAACAACCCAGCACAAATTCTCGTAGAGAAGTTATTTCGAATGCACATTAATGCAATAAACCGAAAGGGAAGTAGTTACGTTTTCTATTTTAAAGACGTGTTGGATGTACTCAATCATCCGCTGATTGAGCCTTATGTTGATGGGAAGAATCTGGTGAGAACTATTAATACGTACAATTATTCCTTTATTTCTCATGATAAGCTATTTGAATTGCAAAAAATTCGAACAGAAGTGTTTAATCTAATATTTGAAAAATGGGAAGGCGACACTTATGGCGCTTTAAACAAAATAGTTCGACTTCTTCAAGAGATCAAAGAGGAATTTAATAATGACAATGAGGAAGAAAAAGTTGCGAAGACATTCTTGTACTCCATATTCAAAACAATAAATAAGTTGATTACTTATTCGATTCAATATCCACACATGAATTCCTTACCTGTTCTGTTTTCTGTCTACAAGCAAATAATAGACTTGGCAGAGGTTTCCTTTGAAGGCGAACCTTTGAATGGACTTCAGGTAATGGGTATTTTAGAAAGCCGGGTATTAGATTTTGAAACGGTAATCATCACCTTTATGAATGAAGGGAAGTTTCCTGCTGGGAAATCAAACAATTCTTTCATTCCTTATGACGTCAAAAAAGAATATGGATTGCCTACATTTAAAGAGAAAGATGCGATTTATTCTTATCATTTTTATCATATTTTGCAAAGAGCGAAAAACATCTTTTTGATTTACAATACAGATAGTGAAGGGTTGGATGGTGGCGAAAAAAGTAGGTTTATCACGCAACTAGAAATAGAACCGCGACCAAATCATACTTTGTCTCATGAAATTTACAATGCAATCTTGCCAGAAGTTGCCTATCAACCAAAGGTGATAGCAAAATCGGAAACTGTGATGGCTCGATTAAATGAGATAGCAACTAATGGCTTTTCGCCTTCTTCTCTTACGAGTTACATCAGAAATCCGATTGATTTTTACTTTCAAAAAATCTTACGTATTAGAGAAGTTGAAGAAGTAGAAGAAAGTATTGCAGTAAATACGCTCGGAACCATTATACACGAAACCCTAAAAACATTGTATAAACCATACGAAGGTAAATTTTTAAGTGAGTTTATTTTGCAGTCCTTTTTGAAAGAAAGTGATGATGAAGTATTGCGGCAGTTCAAATTAATCTACAAAGAGGGCGAAATTAAAAAAGGTCGGAATTTATTGGCTTTCGAAGTGGCAAAACGCCATGTCCAAAATTTTGTTCGACATGAACTAGAAAGCATTAAGCAAGGAATTGCAATTAAGATTATTGCAATTGAAAAAACATATGAACGCCTGCTCGAACATCCAGATTTACCTATTTCAATCTTAATCAAAGGGAATGTAGATCGCATCGATGAACGCGATGGTGTTATTAGAATTATTGACTATAAAACCGGAAAAGTAGAAAAGAGTAATGTCAAATTAAAAGCTTGGGATGGACTAACACTTGAGCTTAAAAACGATAAGATAATTCAAATTCTATCTTATGCCTATATGTTTTTTGAAGAAGCAAACGGTAAAGAAATTGAAGCAGGAATTATTTCTTTTAAAAATTTAAAATCAGGTTTCTTGCCCTTTACTTTCAAGGGAGAAAATGATGAAAGTTCAACAATTAATGACGAAGTAATCAGCAACTTTATCCATGAAATAGTAATATTACTGAAGGAGATTTTCAACACTGAAATCCCTTTTGAGGAAAAGCTACAATAAAAGAGTTTAAATTTTCTTAATAAAATCAATAATTGCCGTCAAAGTTGCTACTTTATTTTCAATATGGCTCATATGCCCATCTGGAAAGGAAAGTAGCTGCACATCCGTGTTTTCGATTTGATTCACATTTTCTTCATAGTTCAAAACGCCATCTTTCTTGCCGAGAATTAACATTTTTGGAAATGCAGTAACATGCAATAGAACTTCACGGTCTTTTCTCATTTTCATACCTTCGAGGGCAGCGATTATTCCTTGTAAAGGTGTTTTTAGTGCTTCAAGTTTAACTTTTTCAATTTCGTCTGCTAATTTTGTCCGATTTTCTTCGCTAAACAAATTAGCAATAGAAAGGCGAACGAATGAAGTATAGTCTTTTTTTACCGTTTTGATGGCGCGATCTCGGTTTGTTTTTCGTTCCTCACTATCAGCTCTTGAAGCCGAATTCATCAAAATCAAACCTTTCATAAACTCGGGAAACAATTCAGCAAAAGCCAAAGCCACATAACCACCCATGGAATGTCCAACAAAAACAGCTTTCCTAATTTTCAATTCTGCTAAAACAGCATGAACCATATCAGCCTGATCTTCCATAGTGTGAACATAACCCAAACATTCTGTTGCGCCATGCCCAAGTAAATCAACTGTAATAACACGGTTCCTTTGGGATAATTCAGGAACAAAATTATTCCACATCGATTGGTTTTCCAGAAAACCATGTAACAAAACAACAGCGGCTCCTTTACCAATGTCAATATAATGAACCGCTGTGTTTTTATAGAATAGGACTTTCACAAATTAAGATTTTTAGAACAAATCAACGTAATGCTTTTGAAACTGATAATTGGCTTTAGGAATTCATCAAACTTTCAATTTCATCAACTTCTATTGGAATATTTTTCATCAAATTAAGCGGCTCTCCTTTTTCTTGCACAACAACATTATCTTCTAATCGGATTCCAAATCCTTCTGCAGGGATGTAGATTCCAGGCTCAACAGTAAAAACCATATTTGCCTTCATTGGCTCATGTAATAATCCATAATCATGTGTGTCTAAGCCCAAATGGTGCGAAGTGCCGTGCATAAAGTATTTTTTATACGCTGGCCAATCCGGATTTTCATTCGCCACGTCTGCTTTGTCAATTAATCCTAATCCAAGTAATTCCGATGTCATTAATTTCCCAACTTCTACATGATATTGTTTCCACAATGTTCCTGGCGTCAGCATTTTTGTTGCTTCATTCTTTACGCGAAGAACAGCATTATAAACCGCTTTTTGACGCGCTGTATATTTTCCAGAAACAGGTATTGTTCTCGACAAGTCACTCGAATAATTGGCATACTCTGCCGCTACATCTAGCAATATCAAATCGCCAGCTTTGCATTGTTGGTTGTTTTCGATATAATGTAATACATTGGCGTTACTTCCAGAAGCGATAATTGGGGTGTAGGCAAATCCTTTAGATCGATTTCGAATGAATTCATGAATCAGCTCAGCTTCAATTTCGTATTCCGTCACATTTGGCTTTACAAATGGCAATAAACGTCTAAATCCCAATTCAGTGATGTTACAGGCTTTTTGAATCAAATCGATCTCTTCGCTTTCTTTCACAGATCGCAAACGCTGTAAAATCGGATTGCTTTTTGCCACTTGATGCGCAGGGTATTTTGCTTTCCACCATTTTACAAATCGATCTTCTCTAGTTTCCGTTTCTACAGCTGCACGATAATGCTCGTTGGTGTTGATATACATCGTGCTAGAATAAGTCATCATTTCATTTAGAATTTTATGAAAGTCTTGCAGCCAGTAAACAGTTCGAATTCCAGACACTTCAAAAGCACGCTCTTTGGTTAGTTTTTCTCCTTCCCAAATCGCAATATGCTCGCTAGTTTCTTTTAAAAATAGTATTTCACGTTGGTGTTCATACGGCGCGTCTGGAAAAAGCAACAACACACTTTCTTCTTGGTCAACACCAGACAAATAGAAAATGTCACGATGTTGCGCAAATGGTAAGCTACTGTCTGCGGATACAGGATAAATGTCATTCGAATTAAAAACCGCCACACTATTGGGCTTCATATGAGCAATAAATTTTGCGCGGTTCTTTATGAAGAGATTTCGATCAATTTGGTGGTATTTCATAAGATTAATTTTGAGTTTGAATAGGAATCAAAATTAAGGAAACTATTTTCTTATCAACCAGCCAAATGGCATTAATTTATATTCTTGCGAATGCGACTCATATGCCTTGAAGAGATTCCTAGAAAAGAAGCTAAATGATGTAGTGGAACTTGTTGAATCAAATTAGGTTCTTTATTAAGCAGTTTTTTATAGCGTTCTTCAGGAGTTAAAGTGAGTAAATCAATACGATAATCATCGATACGACAAATTTGTTTTTCTATTAGGTTGTAATAGAACTTCCTAAAAGCCTCATTCGTTTCTTTCAAATATAGAAAAGCTTCAAGATCAATGACCCAAAGCTTGCAATTGAAAAGAGCTTTAATGCTTTTACGTGAGGGCTTTTGATTTAAGAAACTCTCTAAAGAAGAAGTGACCGTGTTTTTTAACGCGAGATATGTTGTTTTTTCTAGTTCATCAACAACAATACTGTGTTGTAGAATTCCGCTTTCAACAAAGCAAAAGTAGTTGCAAATTTGACCTTCTTTGACAAGGAAATCGTTTTTCTGAAGTTCGAGAAGTTTAAAGGCTTCTTTAGAATTAATAGCAGCTTCGTTGATTGAATTGTCCGCAACTATCAATTGCAAATAGTTTAACAATGCTGCTCGAATTTCCTGAGATTTCATACTTGAGATTAATTTAGACAAAAGTAAATTAATCCATCCATTTATAGTATCTAGCGCCGAGTAAGTTTGGGTTTTCCTTTTCGATTCTGTCAAGTACCCATTCCTGTTTCGGGTTTAAAACGCTCTTTTCTTGCTCTTTCTTATGCAGTCTTTCATAGGTTTCAAAATCAATTTCAAAACTATGGGCAAGCGTTTCGAAGAGTTTTACATCAGATAAAGCAATCTTCCACTCGCTTTGAATAGTTCCTTCAAACACTTTTGATTTTGATCCACTGCCATACGCCAAAAATCCAAAAGTTGAATTGGCAATTTCTTTATTACTGTTGTAAAAATGTGCTAATGTTGATAGCAAAGCCATAAATATTGAACCAGTATACAAATTACCAATCAAGGAGGAAGCTAATTCTCCTGGCTGTATTTTGGAAGCAACAAACGATTTGTATGACTTGGTTTTGCTAATTTCCTTTAATAAGTCTTGGAATTCTATCGGAGTTTCGTTTCCAACAACAATATGGTCTTCGGAATCTAAGGCAAAAATTTCCGTCAACATTCTCCGTGCCTGAAAAGCATAAGGCAGATGCATAATAATGCTATTCCAAGAAGCATAAAGTGTTTGAGAGGTTTTCTTTAAAGTTTTCAGCGAAAAATAAGCATTTCTTGTACGATCTATATAACATTGATTCGAATATTGACCATCGAAAACCGGTTGATCTTTGTGAATTGCGATTTCGGCTTCAAGGTTGTCAAACCAAGGATCATTATTGTCATTTCCCGTAATAGTAGATTTCAAAATTGTGCGATGTGGTTTGAAAAAATCAAAAAGTCCTTTTGTGTTAGTGGCCCAAAGATTTTCAAATGCAATTATTCTGGGATTATCACTAATTAACATGGCGAGAGCTCCCGCGCCTTGGGTATATTCACCTGTCGAATTTAGATCATATTTCGCAATGTCGGTCGTCACAACAATTGCTTTTTTGTCAGGGTTTAAACGAACAAAGTCAACACAGTTTTGGAGTGCGTCTACGCCGCCAATACAAGCAAAAGTAAAGTCGACTGCATCACAAGCATACAAAGTGTTTTCTCCAAACTTTTGTTCAAGTAAGGGAAGTAAGAAGGAGGCGATGGGTTTCGAATTATCAATGCTGCTTTCGGTTCCAACATAGATTCTGGCAATTTCATTTAAATTGATCTTGTGATCTAGTATTAATTTAGTTATTGCATTTGCGCCAAAAACAACTACATCTTGATGAACGTCCGGAAGTGTCATTTGAATTAGGCCAAGCCCTTTTTCTAACTTTTCCGGATCTATTAACCTTGCTTTAGCAAGGGACTTTATGGGCAAATGTATTTTTGCTACATCGAAGCTAATGGCATCAATACCTATCTTCATTTTTTTATTTTTTAGGACGCAAAGGTACAATTTCACTGAGCTGGCGGATTGTTTTCACTTGATAAAAAAAGTGATAAGTTACATTTTTGTCGATTTTTGAGAAACGGATTAACAAAAATTACAAATGAATATTTAAACTTTAAAATATTGCGAATAGTGATGGTAATTAGCAATTATTTAAATGTTGTTTAGTAGTGCAGCACAGTTTCTTATTCTTAGGCCATAATACAAAGCTGCTATTGCGAAATTTGAAAGCTCGAATAGCCAAGTAATAAAGAGGACTGTTTTTGTGCTTTTTAAGAAGTTTTCTTAAGGCTACAGCCAAGTTGATAAAAACATAGCGTCTTTTTATATGCGCCGGTGTCTGTCACTGTTGCTGGTTTTATATTAAACATTTTAAAATCATTATAAATTACATCGAAAAGATTGCAGTTAAAAGCAAATAGCGCTATTTTTGTGTGCTTTTTATAACAAATCTCACATCTTATGGCAAAATCTGTATTAATGAAGTCATCGCTGGCAAAGAAGTATTGGATGGCCTTAACGGGCTTGTTTTTATGCTTGTTTTTGAGCGGTCACTTGGCGGGGAACCTTCAGTTATTGGTTCCCAACAATGCGTTGAATTTTAATAAATACGCATTATTTATGACCTCTAATCCAGCGGTTAAAATTCTTTCGTACCTAACGTACATTTCGATTCTTTTTCATGCTATCGATGGGATTATGTTGGCTTTCCAAAATAAAGCGGCGCGGCCTATTGGCTATGCAAAAAACAATCCGTCGGCGAATAGTCCTTGGGCTTCTAGAAATATGGCGGTTTTAGGTACTGTTATCTTAGTTTTTATCGTAACACACATGGTTAGTTTTTGGGCCAGAATGCATTTTGATGAAAAAATGCCATTGCAAACGATGGTGATTACCGCTCAAGGTCAATCACAAGAGTTTTACCTTACCACAGATGGAGGTTATTTGCCTAAAACGCAAGTCGATCAAAAAATGATTGTGATTAAAGACCGCACAGATTTTTATGATGCTGGTGCTAATGTTAAAATCAAAGAAGGTTATAAAGATCTTTACAAAATCACCATTGAGTTTTTTAAGCAGCCGCAGTATAGTTTGTTGTATACGCTTTTATATGTTTTGTCGATGATTGTATTGTCATTTCATTTATTACATGGTTTCAGTAGTGCCTTCCAATCCATTGGGCTCAACAATCCAAAATATACTCCAATTATCAAAGCATTCGGAAAAGCATTTGCTATTGTTGTGCCTTTGTTGTTTGCTATTATTCCTGTGTATATTCATTTTTTTCTTAAATAATAAACAGCTATATATCATATGAAATTAGATTCTAAAATTCCAGAAGGTCCAATAGCTGAAAAATGGACTAATCATAAAAATCATTTAAAACTTGTTGCGCCAAATAATCGTCCTAAAATCGATATTATCGTTGTAGGAACTGGTTTGGCAGGTGCTTCAGCAGCTGCTTCATTTGGTGAAATGGGTTATAATGTAAAAGCATTTTGTTTTCAAGATTCTCCTAGAAGAGCGCATTCAATAGCTGCTCAAGGAGGAATTAATGCAGCTAAGAATTATCAAAATGATGGCGATAGCACTTATAGATTGTTTTATGACACCATAAAAGGGGGTGATTATAGAGCTCGTGAAGCTAATGTCCACAGATTAGCAGAAGTTTCTTCAAACATTATAGATCAATGTGTGGCTCAAGGGGTTCCATTTGCACGAGATTATGGTGGGATGTTAGACAATCGTTCGTTTGGAGGAACGCAAGTGCAACGTACTTTTTATGCGGCAGGTCAAACGGGTCAGCAATTATTACTCGGAGCTTATTCTTCTCTGTCTCGCCAAATAGGGGTTGGTAATGTACAGATGTTTAACCGTCACGAAATGCTTGATTTGGTAAAGGTTGATGGGAAAGCACGCGGAATTATTGCGCGTAATCTAGTTACTGGTGAGCTCGAAAGACATTCGGCTCATGCGGTCGTTATTGCATCTGGTGGTTATGGAAATGTTTACTTCCTTTCTACAAATGCAATGGGAAGTAATGTAACAGCCGCATGGAAAATTCATAAACAAGGTGCATTATTTGCCAATCCATGTTTTGTTCAAATCCATCCAACTTGCATACCGGTGCACGGAACAAATCAAGCAAAACTAACTTTAATGTCGGAATCGCTGAGAAATTCCGGGCGTATTTGGGTTCCAAAGAAAAAAGAAGATGCACAAGCGATTCGTGAGGGGAAATTAAAACCGACTCAATTGGCTGAAGAAGACAGAGACTATTTTTTGGAAAGAAGATATCCAGCCTTCGGAAACTTGGTTCCCAGAGATGTTGCCTCAAGGGCAGCAAAAGAATTATGCGATCAAGGTCATGGTATCGAGGCAAATGACACCAATGAAGGCGTCTATCTCGATTTTTCGTCGGAAATTCAAAATAAAGGGAAACAAGCCGCTTTTGGAAAAGGGAATCACAATCCAAGTGCAGATGAGATTACCAAATTAGGAAAACAGTGGTTAGAAGAGAAATACGGTAACTTGTTTACCATGTATCAAAAAATAACGGATGAAAATCCGTATGAAACTCCAATGAAAATTTATCCGGCAGTTCATTATACTATGGGAGGTGTTTGGGTAGACTATAATTTACAATCTACTATTCCAGGTTGCTTTGTTGCTGGAGAAGCCAATTTTTCTGATCATGGTGCCAATAGATTAGGTGCTTCTGCGCTGATGCAAGGTTTGGCAGATGGTTATTTTGTTTTACCATATACTGTTTCAAATTATTTGGCCGATGAAATTAGAACAGGTAAAATACAAACGGATTCACAAGAATTCATTGATGCAGAAAACCGCGTTAGAACAACAATCGAGACATTCTTAAACAATAACGGTTCAAAATCGGTAGACCATTTCCACAAGCGATTAGGTCTTATAATTTGGAATAAAGTGGGAATGGCAAGAAATGAAGAAGGATTAAAACAAGCTATTATGGAAGTTGCTGCTTTAAAAGAAGAATTTTACAAAGAGGTTTACGTACCAGGTAGTAATGATGAATTGAATCCTGAGCTTGAAAAAGCACTGCGAGTTGCTGATTTAATTGATTTAGGCCAACTGATGGCAATGGATGCTTTGCAACGAAAAGAATCTTGTGGAGGCCATTTTCGTGAAGAATATCAAGATAGTGAAGGCGAAACGCTTCGTGATGACCAAAACTTCTCATTCGTTGGCGCTTGGGAGTATAAAGGAGATGATATTGCTCAAGAAGTGCTTCATAAAGAAGAATTGAAATACGAGTTTATTAAAATTGCTGCTAGAAATTATAAATAATTAGAGGTATGGCTACGGGAAAAAATATCAATATAAAACTTAAAATTTGGCGTCAAAAAAACGCAAATGATAAAGGTAAAATTGTAGATTATAAATTGGATAATGTTTCTACAGACAGTTCATTCTTGGAAATGTTAGATCAATTGAATGAAGAGTTAATTAACGGAAAACAGGAGCCTGTTGCCTTCGACCATGATTGTCGCGAGGGAATATGCGGAATGTGTTCTTTATATATCAATGGGCGAGCAAATGGGCCAGATACGGGGACAACTACTTGTCAATTGCACATGCGAAAGTTTAATGATGGGGACACGATTTATATTGAACCATGGAGAAGCAAAGCATTTCCAGTAGTAAAAGATTTAGTCGTTGACAGAAGTGCATTTGATCGAATTCAACAGGCTGGTGGGTTTGTTTCAGTAAATACATCTGGAAGAACTATAGATGCCAATGCTACTCCGGTGCCAAAAGATGATGCAGATAAAGCTTTTATGGCCGCTGCTTGTATTGGTTGCGGCGCATGTGTTGCTACTTGCAAAAATGGTTCTGCCATGTTATTTGTAGGAGCTAAAGTTTCTCAATATGCTTTGTTGCCTCAAGGAAAAGTAGAAGCTTCTCAGCGAGTTTTAAACATGGTTCGTCAAATGGATGAAGAAGGATTTGGAAATTGCACCAATACCGGGGCTTGCGAAGTAGAATGTCCAAAAGGAATTTCATTAGAAAACATTGCTCGAATGAATAGGGAGTATTTAAAAGCAAGTATTTCTTAGATAGCTTCAAATAATACAGATAAATCCCAATCTTTCGGTTGGGATTTTTTATTTTTATAAAATGAAAGTAGCATTAATACAAACGTCTTTATTTTGGGAAAATCCAGAAGAAAATAGAGCACATTTTGAAAGCATTATCGATTCAATTGTTGAATCAGTAGATTTGATTGTTCTTCCAGAGATGTTTACCACGGGCTTTACAATGAATCCGACTAATATTGCTGAATCTATGGAAGGCAATACTGTCATTTGGCTAAAATCAATTGCTGTAAGAAAAAGTTCTGCAATTACTGGTAGTGTAATTATTAAGGAGAATGGGAGTTATTTTAATCGATTGCTTTTCGTGTTTCCTTCAGGTAAAGTGGAAACATATGACAAAAGACATTTGTTTACTTTAGCAGGCGAGAAAAACGCATATAAAGCAGGTAAATCCAAACTAATTATTAATTATAAGGGGTTTAAAATGTGCCCGCTTATTTGTTACGATTTGCGTTTTCCGGTTTTTTCTAGAAATGTCGAGGACTACGACATACTGCTTTATGTTGCCAATTGGCCAGAAACTAGAATCAAAGCTTGGGATATCCTTTTAAGAGCTCGGGCAATCGAGAATCAATGCTTTACAATTGGGGTGAACAGGATTGGAGAGGACAACAATCAACTTTCATATAACGGTCATTCTCAGGCAATCGATTTTTTAGGCAATTATCTTCTAGAACCACAAGAAAAGGAAGGAGTGTTTATCTTTGAATTAGACAAAAATCAGATGTTTTCTTCCAGGAAAAGCCTTGGCTTTTTGAGTGATATGGATGCCTTTACTCTTTTAGAATAAAGGTTTGCTGAACGTCCCAGTTGGCTCGAACATCTATATCTGTTGGAAAATAGACAACTCTTTCGGGTTGTTTTTTGTTTAGATAACTCCCTGAATCCCAGATCTTATTTTTATTGTCGTCATAAATTAGACGTAAGGTATATAAGTCGGGTTCTATTAAATTAAATTCGATTGCAGTAGAATTTTCAGAGTAATAAGTATATTTAACAATACCATCTTTGTTTGTGAGCTCAATAATTAGCGGAAACTGCTTTAAATTTTCTAGATTTAGGAGCAGATTTCCGTAGTCAGAATTGCTCTTGGTTTCGCAATCGAAGTTGAGGATTTTTGAAGTTGTTTGCCCGATAAAGTCAAAGATAGCATCCGCAGGAACAGTAAGCGTATACTTCTCTAAAGGTTCTTTTTTAAAAATTAATTTTAACGATAGATTTAACTCGTCATATTCTACTTTGAAGGGAACCGCAGTCGAATCTTTTTTAATCAACCTTAACTTCGTCTCATCAATTTTTGAAAGCGGTAAATTTGTTCGCAGCATAAAATCCTCATTTAGTGGAAGTGTTTTGCTTGAAATTGCAGAAATACTCAAACTATCGTGTTTTTGGGCTTTTATTTTAAAGGTAAAATCTTTGGTGTAATCAATGGTCGCGCAGGTCAAATGTAAAGAATCGACAGCAGATTTTTCTATTTTAAAGGGCTTAAACCAGATTTGTAAGGAGTCTTTTTTAGGAATTTTTGTAATCAAAGAAGGTACTACTTCTTGACCTCTTTTTAAAGTGAGTTTAGGATTGTTGATGTCTCCTTCATATCCTACGATTGCTGAACAGTCAGATGACTGAATAGGCTTATAGAACTTTGTCTTGTTCGCTTCCTTAAATAGCTTTATTTCAAATAAGGAATCATTCGGAATTGTTATATAGTTCTTTATAAAACCAATTTTCTCAATTTTTGGGTCAAATCGATAATTAGCTGACTTGTCTTCTAAAGCTATTAGGAAGTATTTCCCAGCTTTAATGTTTTCTACCTTAAAAGAGGAATCTTTTTCGAGAGAATACGCAATGTAATTAGGGTTATTATTATATACGGCAGAGTCTGTGAATTTTTCGTTCATTTCGTATAGCATAACTGTCACAGA
>CALPOS020000002.1 GCA_943325255.2 Sphingobacterium thalpophilum | reverse complement strand
ATTGTCTCCTTTCAGAGAATATTTAGACAAACAAGTTCCTATGTTAGAAGATTTGGTTGGGTTCTATAAATCGGTTGATGGGAGAACTAAAAATAAAATTCTTGGCTGCATCTTTTCAGAAAAGTTACATCTTGAAGAAAAAAAAGTTGCAACACCTAAATTCACAACTCCAATAGAACTTCTTCTCAATGCCAGTAAGGTTTTGCAAAGTTGTAGAAATAAAAAAGAGGTCAAAAATGACCTCTTTCTTCAATTTGCTCCCTCTCTTGGGCTCGAACCAAGGACCCTCTGATTAACAGTCAGATGCTCTAACCAACTGAGCTAAGAAGGAAAGTGTATTTCACTTTTAAAGCGGTGCAAATATAGTACGAAAATTATTTTACACAAATAAAATCAAGCAAAAATTTCAAAAAATATTATTTATGAAAAATTGCTTTGTAAATATCATTTCCGTTTGCAAATAATAAGAGTGCAATTAGTAAGACAAACCCCACCATTTGAGCGTTTTCCATGAATTTATCACTTGGTTTTCTTCTGGTTATCATTTCATATAAAAGAAACATCACATGACCTCCATCTAAAGCTGGAATAGGAAGTAAATTCATCACACCCAACATAATTGACAAAAGTGCGGTGATATTCCAGAAAATTTCCCAACTCCATGTCTTGGGAAAAATATCGAAAATTGCTTTGAATCCACCCACACCTTTGTAGGCGCCAGTACTTGGAGTAAAAATAGCTTTCAATTGTTTCCCGTATCCTAGCAATTGATTTTTACCTTTTTCAATTCCCACCGGAAAGGATTCAAAAAAACCATATTCTTGCTTGCTAAATTTATATAAGCCCAATTTTTCCAAACTGGAAACTCCAAAAGAAGCTGCAAAAACGCCAAGTTTGCCATCTTTATTAATGTGAATCTTCATCGGGATTTCTTTTTCGTCTCTCAAGACAATTCCATCCAGGGTTTGATTCTTTTTTGTTTGTGCAATCGCAATTACTTGATCTGCATATTTTGTTGAAACGCCATCCAATGATTTAAGGATATCTTTCGGTTTTAAGTCGACGTTTGCAGAAGAATCCCCAACTTTTCCTACCATGAAAGGCTCTCTCCAATCTATAAAAGGTCGTTTTTCACCGTTCAATACTTTGTCAATCAAATCAATTGGCAAATCAATTTTTTGAGGTGCGCCGTTACGTTCAATAAGTACGGTCTTCGCAAATAAGATTTTGTTTTGAACATCATTAAATTTGACTACTTTTTCCCCGTCAATTTCAAGAATTTTATCGCCTGTCTTAAAACCCATTTCTTCTCCAACAGTTGAAGTTACAGCAATTCCATCCTTCAATTCGCTATTGTTTAAATATAGGTCGCCATAATAGAAAGCCATCCCAATATAGATGATAAATGCTAAAATAAAATTTACGGTAACGCCTCCAAGCATGATAATTAAACGTTGCCATGCTGGCTTAGAACGGAATTCCCATGGCTGTGGCGGCAAAGCCATTTGCTCTTTGTCCATGCTTTCATCAATCATTCCGGATATTTTTACATAACCACCTAACGGCAACCAACCAATTCCGTACTCGGTTTCTCCAATTTTTTTCTTTAGCAAAGAATACTTGATGTCGAAAAACAAGTAGAATTTTTCTACTCTGGTCTTGAATAATTTAGCGGGAATAAAGTGCCCTAATTCATGCAGTATGATGAGTAAAGATAAGCTCAATAAGAATTGAGAAAGCTTGATAACTATTTCCATTGTTCGATTTTAGTTCTTTTTAAACGCACAAAAGTAAGGTTTTCACCTTACTTTATAGCATATATCTCGCGTGGTTTATTTTTTTATGAATTTTTTAAGGATACGACCTTCTGAAGTAATCACTTCAAGAGTGTACATGCCCGCGGCTAGTTGCTCTACGGATAGGATGTTTGTTTTAAATTCTTCCACTTTTTGTCCTAAAGCATTAAAAACAGCACATTTTTCAAGTGAGATCGATCGCGGCATTTCAACAGTAACTACTGATGTTGCAGGATTCGGATAGATAACAACTTTACTTTCTAATTCAAAAGCAGCTGCTCCTAATGTCGCTGAATTATTTTTAGAAATAATATCTTTCTTAGGATCGAAAACAACACCTGTTACTGTAAAAGGAACATTGACAATAAATTGCTGTGCGTTAGTCGTGTTTTCTAAAACCAAATCCAATTGTTGTCCTCCAGCTCCAGTTAAGCGAATAGGTACTGGCATTTCAAAGAAATTCACAGAGGCATTAGATTGCGACTGATTGATGGTTATTTTGGCTTGACCATCGCCCAGATTGTTGGCGGTAATGTTGTAAATAGGATATCCTTGATTATATACCCAGTCGCTAAAGAATTCAGTCAAATTCATTCCTGAAGTAGCCTCTAAGTGCCCTTGCAAGTCAGAAGTGATTGCGTAACCATAGGCTAATTCCGGATCATTTAGATAATTACGTAGCCCTTGAAAAAAGTTCGTATCGCCAAGTTTGAATCTCAGCATATTCAAAACCATCGCTCCTTTTCTATAACTCAATCTACTACTAAAAATTCGATTCACGTCGGTTGCTTCAGTATCAGTTAGATAAACAGCCCCGCTGGTATTCGATGTAATACTAGTAATCATTGCGCTTTTATCACTTACAAAAGCAGCTTCACCATCAAAATTTTGAATCACCATTGACGCCAAATAAGTAGCAAAACCTTCGTTTAACCAAATGTCTTTCCAGGAACCACAAGTCACTTTATCACCAAACCATTGGTGTCCCATTTCATGAGCAATTAAACTTCTTGTATATCCTCCCGAATTTCCTGCGGTCATAAAAGAAACTGTGGTGTGTTCCATTCCGCCACCCCAACCAAATTGGCAGTGACCGTATTTCTCATTTCTAAATGGATATGGGTCGAAAACAGATTCGAAGAAATTGATAATATTTGGAGTTACTTGAAGACTTGCAATATTAGCTGTCGCAGTTTCAGGATACATATAATTTACAATTGGAAAAAAAGGACTTGCAGTCGTTCCTAATCCTCCTTGCTGATTATAAACTTGGTAGTTCGAGACAGCAATTGCAATCAGGTAAGCGGGTATCGGATAATTGTGTTTAAAATGTGTGGTAGCGGTCCCGTTACCATTGCTAATTCTTGATTGTTCAAGTCCATTGGATACTGACACATACTGTGACGGAGCTGTAATATAAACATCGATGTTATTTACTTTATCAACCAAATCTTGCTTACAAGGCCACCATTCCATGGCTCCGAAGGGCTCTGACAAGGTCCACAAAATGGGAGATCCGTTGTGCTCATCGATTAAAAAGGAACCAAAACCGCTTGCTGGTGGTGTGCCAGAATAATTGATGCTTAAGGAATCTAATACGTTGATGTTTTGCGTTACAGGCAAGTTGACAATTAGCTCGTTATTTCCACTTCTAGTAAAATTCAAATCGATTCCTCTTTGTTTTACTGTGCTGACATCCAAGGCATCGGACAAATCAAATGTCACCGAATTGAGGTTTTCTCTTGCAATATATTTAGTCGTTACCTCTCCAGCAATTAATAACTCTGTTGGGTCAACAGACAAACGCAATCTGTGATACGTGATATCATAATTATAAGTGTTGGGATTGGTCACGAATGCCATTCTTTTTTGTGCACCTTTTCTTTCGGCTTGCACAAGATCTTCAAATTCACGATCTAATGCTTGTCCAAATAAAGAACTGCAAGAAATCAACAATAATAGTAGCGATAGGTTTTTCATTATATTTAAAATATTTGAGCGAATTTAATTAATTCTTCAACAATCGAATGTTAATTTTACTACAAATGCTATTATTCATGTGAAAGTCTAGCAAACACAGCACATTTAAGTTTTTTGGATTGCTCCTTCATATCCAAAACATTTGATTAAATTTGCCGTCATTAATAGAAATGCAACTTCCAACAATAAAAAGTAGAACATGTTACAAATAGGATTTATTAGAGAAAACCAGGAAAAAGTGATCAAAGCTTTAGCTAAAAGGAATTTAGATGTGAAAGCGGTGGTGGAAGAAGTTGTACAATTGGATGAAAAGCGCCGTGCCACTCAAGTTGAACTAGACAATGTGCTTTCTGAAGCCAACAAATTAGCGGCTTCTATTGGCGAATTAATGAAAAGCGGCGAAAAATCTAAAGCCGCGATTCTAAAAGAAAAAACAGTTCTCTTGAAAGAAAAAAGCAAAGAACTTTCTGAAAAAGCAGAGCGACTTGCAACTGACTTGACTCATAAATTATATACACTACCTAATCTTCCTGCGGAAATAGTGCCTGAAGGAAAAACTCCGGAAGAAAATGTCACTGTTTTTCAAGAAGGAGAAATCCCAGTATTACACGAAGGCGCGCAACCACATTGGGAATTGGTAAAAAAATACGATATTATTGATTTCGAATTGGGTGTAAAAATAACCGGTGCCGGTTTCCCAGTTTACAAAGGAAAAGGCGCTAAGTTGCAACGTGCCTTAATCAATTATTTTCTAGATAAAAATACTGCAGCGGGTTACAACGAAGTGCAAGTACCACATCTTGTAAATGAAGCTTCAGGTTACGGAACGGGTCAATTGCCAGATAAAGAAGGGCAAATGTACCACGTAGGAATTGATGATTTATATTTGATTCCAACTGCCGAAGTTCCGGTCACGAATTTGTTCCGTGATGTCATTCTTAACGAAAATGAATTGCCGGTTTTATGCACGGGTTATACACCATGTTTCCGAAGAGAAGCGGGTTCTTATGGCGCGCATGTTCGAGGACTGAATCGTTTGCACCAATTTGATAAAGTCGAAATTGTACGCATCGAACATCCCGACAAATCTTACGAAGCACTTGATGGCATGGTGGAGCATGTGAAAACTTTGTTGCAAGAATTAAAATTACCATATCGAATTCTTCGTTTGTGCGGCGGTGATATGGGATTTACATCGGCATTGACCTACGATTTTGAAGTGTTTTCAACGGCGCAAGATCGCTGGTTAGAAATTAGTTCCGTTTCAAATTTTGAGACTTTTCAAGCCAACCGATTGAAATTGCGGTACAAAGATTCCAACGGCAAAAATCAATTGGCACATACGCTAAACGGAAGTTCGCTCGCCTTACCAAGAGTGCTTGCGGGCATTTTGGAAAATTACCAAACACCCGAAGGAATAGTGATTCCAGAAGTGTTGCGCAAGTATACCGGATTTGATATCATCAACTAAAAGTTAATCTTTCTCAAGCGATGTACTAATTTCAGCACAATTGTGTTACTTTAGTACATTGTTTTTTTAAACAGGCTTCATGAAGAAAATAGTTTTCCTTTTATTGCTTCTTTGTTCTGGATTCATTTTTTCGCAAAATGAACAATTGGCACAAAACTATTTTGACAAAGGCGATTTCGAAAAAGCCAAGATTAGTTTTGAAGAATTGCTCAAAACCCAGCCTTATAACGGGTATTATTTCCAGAGAATTATCGAATGCAATCAGCAACTTCAACTTTTTGATGTTGCAGAAAAGAGCATTCAAGAACGATACAAACAGTTCCAGCAATCCAATTTATTGGTGGAGTTAGGATGTAATTATCTCTTGAAAAAAGACGATAAAAACGCTAAGAAATATTTCGATGAGGCGTTGGACAAAATCAAAAAAAACCCAAATGAAGTCTATAATGTAGCCAGTACTTTCGAAAGAAAATCCCAAATAGAGATGGCGATTCAATCCTACGAATTAGCGCTAACATTGGAGCCTAAATTCAATTTTAATTTTCAAACGGCACAGCTGTATGGACAAATTGGGCGGACTGATTTGATGATTGAAAAGTATCTTTTGGAAGCATACACCAATCCGCAGAATAACGTCGTGATTCAAAATCAATTGACACGATTTATGACAGAAGATGCTGATGTAAAATTTAATGATGCGCTAAAGAAAGCACTGATTTTGCGAACACAACAAAGCCAGGATATTTTCTGGAATGAGTATTTGAGCTGGTTCTACGTGCAGCAAAAGGAATTCGGGAAGGCATTTATTCAGCAAAAATCGATTTATAAAAGAAATCCAGAGACTTTTTTCAACATCCTAAATTTGGCCCAATTAGCCAAAGAAGACGGCGATAAAGAAACCGCGATTGCCATTTACACCTTCGTTCTCGACAACACTAAAGACCTCGAGTTACTGATTCAGTCGCATACTTATTTGATGAATATTCGTATCGAAACCTCAGTAGAAAAAGACTATCCGTTGATCGCCACAGAAATAGACAATTTAGTTAAGGAATTTGGCATAAGTCCATATTCCTTGACGCTTCAAATATTGCAAGCACACTTCACCGCTTTCAATTTGAAGAACCCTGAACTTGGAAAAACAGTTTTGAAAAACGCATTGAATTTGCCGCTCAACGTATATCAAAAAGCGGAAGTAAAAATGGAATTGGGAGATATTTTGCTGTTTGAAGAAAAATTCAATCAATCGCTGATTTTTTATTCTCAAATAGAGGAAGATTTGAAAAACGATGTGGTGGGTCATGAAGCCAGTCTAAAAGTAGCAAAAGCTAGCTATTTCAAAGCCGATTTTACATGGGCACAGAAACAATTCAAGGAGCTCAAATCTGCCTCGACCCAACTGATTGCGAACGATGCGTTGGAGTATTTTTTATTAATTAATGACAATACCGCCGCAGATTCTACCTTAACCGCTTTGAAAGTATTAGCCAAAGCCGATTATTTGGTCTATCAAAATAAAAATCAAGAAGCGATGGCGAAATACCAGGAAATGCTGAAACAGTTCAAAGGGCAAGAAATAGAAGCGGTAACCTTATATCGCCTAGGGAAAATGCATGAAAAATTAGGCGATTACACACTGGCATTGGTACAATATCAAACGATAATAGACCAACACAAAGAATGCATTTATGTGGATGAAGCATATTATTTTGCGGCAGAGATCTACAGCAACCAAGTGAAGGACGTCGAAAAAGCAAAATCGTATTACGAGCAAATTATTTTTCACCACGAAGACAGTATTTATTTTACCGACGCAAGGAAGAAGTTCAGGCAATTGCGAGGCGATACGACATTATAATTAGAGACAGTAAGACATTAAGATTGTAAGACTGTAATACAAAAACGGTCTCATTATCTTATAATCCTAAAATCTTATAATCTTAAAATCTAAACTATGATTCTATACAACGTCACCATCAACATAGACGACACCGTCCATGACCAATGGCTAAATTGGATGCAGGAAAAACACATTCCCGAAGTGTTAGCCACAGGCAAATTTTCAGCAGCCCGAATGGTGAAAGTTCTTGTTGAGGAAGAAATGGGAGGAACCACCTACGCCACACAGTATACTACTGATAGTAAGGAAACGCTTGATAGATATTATCAAGAAGATGCACCGCGATTGAGAGAAGAAGGCCAACGCCTTTTTGCAGATAAAATGATGGTATTTCGCACCGAATTGGAAGTGATTTCTGAATTCTGGCCGAATAACAATTAGAATAAAGTTCTAAAATCGTAGGATTCAATATCTTCCTCAAAAAATAGCTAAAAATCTTTGCGCCTTAGCGTCTTTGCGAGCAAAAAACCTAAATCATGGAAAAAGTAACCCCAAAAAAACACCTCGGACAACATTTCCTCAAAGACGAAAGTATTGCAAAAGCGATTGCAGACACTCTAAATTTTGAAGGCTATCAAGACATTCTGGAGATCGGTCCAGGCATGGGCGTGCTGACCAAATATCTATTGGAAAAACCGGTGACAACCTACGTCATAGAAATTGATGCCGAGTCGGTTACTTACCTAGAAAACAATTATCCAAAATTGCATGGTAAAATTATCTCGAAAGACTTTCTAAAATACAACATCAACGAGGTTTTTGAAGGTAAACCCATTGCAATCATTGGCAATTTTCCATACAATATTTCAACACAAATTGTATTTAAAATGCTCGAACTTCGAAACCAAATTCCAGAGTTTTCTGGCATGTTTCAAAAAGAAGTCGCCGAACGTATTTGTGAAAAGAAAGGGACAAAAGCCTACGGGATTCTCTCTGTTTTAGTCCAAGCTTTTTACGATGCTGAATATTTGTTTACAGTCAGTGAAACGGTTTTCGATCCGCCGCCAAAAGTAAAATCTGGAGTATTGCGTTTGCGCAGAAAGGAAAACTTTACCTTATCATGTAGTGAGAAATTGTTTTTTACAGTTGTGAAAACAGCCTTCCAACAGCGCCGTAAAACATTGCGAAACAGCCTAAAAACTTTAAATTTGTCCGATAATTTACGAGAAGATAGTATCTTTGACCTCAGACCAGAGCAACTGTCCTATCTGCAGTTTATAGATTTAACGCAAAAAATAGAAGCCGATGGAGTTTAAAATCAGCAAAGAACTAATTCAACAATTAGAGCAACTTATTCAAGCTAGAAACGATGTGCAACTCGAAATCTTATTGAATGACTTGCACCATGCTGATATTGCGGAAATTCTCGACGAGCTCGATTTTGATGAAGCGACTTATATTTTCAAAGTACTCGACAGCGAAAAAACAGCTGAAATTCTACTCGAATTAGAAGATGATTTACGTGAAAATATCCTCAGTAGATTGTCTCCAAAGGAAATCGCGGAAGAACTAGATGAACTAGAGACCAATGATGCTGCCGATATTATTGCAGAGTTGTCGCAGGAGAAAAAAGAGGAAGTAATTTCTGAGCTTCAAGACGTTGAACACGCCAAAGACATTGTCGAATTACTTCGATTTGACGAAGACACAGCTGGTGGAATCATGCACAAAGAGTTGGTAAAAGTCAATGAAAATTGGAATGTACTCACTTGTGTGAAAGAAATGCGAATTCAAGCAGAGAATATTTCTCGCGTTCATTCGATTTATGTTGTGGATGATGAAGATCGATTGAAAGGGCGTTTGTCTTTGAAAGATTTACTTACGACTTCAACAAAAACGCCGATTCGCGATATTTATATTAGTAAACTAAATTACGTAAAAGTCGATACTGAAGATGTCGAAGTGGCTCGTATCATGCAAAAGTATGACTTAGAAGCCATTCCTGTTGTTGATGAATTAGGACGATTAGTCGGTCGAATCACCATCGATGATATCGTAGACGTCATCAAAGACGAAGCGGACAAGGATTACCAATTGGCTGCGGGTATCTCACAAGACGTTGAAGCAGATGATAGTATTCTCGAACTTACTAAAGCGCGTTTGCCTTGGCTCGTCTTAGCACTTTTAGGCGGATTTATTACCGTTCGTGTTTTAGGTTTGTTTGAAGGAGCCATGTTGCAACACGGGAACTTGTTCTTTTTTACACCACTAATTGCCGCGATGGCTGGAAATGTAGGGGTACAATCTTCTGCGATCATTGTACAAGGTTTGGCCAATGATACTTTGAGCGGCTCCTTGTTCAACCGATTGATCAAAGAAGTCTCGTTAAGTTTACTCAATGGGGTCATTCTAGCATCTATACTTTTTCTAGGAAGTCATTTCCTTCTCAACGTCGAATTTATAATTGGCATTATTGTTACCATTGCACTCGTTTCTGTGATTATCATAGCCTCACTAATCGGGACATTTATTCCGCTTTTATTAGATAAATTTGGCATCGACCCCGCACTAGCAACAGGTCCGTTTATCACTACCAGCAATGATATCTGTGGAATTCTAATCTACTTCTCGATTGCTAAATTGATTTTAGGATTTTAGAAATCTAAAGACGAAAATACACATTAGATGTAGCGGAAACTAAGGAACTGCCCTGTCATGGGGAATTACAAAATATACCTGCAATCATTTCGTGACGCAAGCCTGATGAAAAGGATGCCGCTACTATCCCTACTGCACACCTGATTCCAAATCAAAATCGTATTTTTGAAACAACTTTCAAGGTCAATCCAATATGTCAGCAATCAAAATCCTCCACATCGACAGCAATCACCCAATTCTCAAACAACAATTGGAAGCAGCAGGGTTCATCAATGACGAAGATTTCACGTCATCCAAAGAAGTTATCGAGTCGAAAATTCACAACTATCAGGGAATTGTCATTCGCAGTCGATTTCAAATTGATAAAACATTTATCAACAAAGCAAAAAATTTGCAGTTTATCGCCCGAGTCGGAGCTGGTCTAGAAAGCATCGATTGTGATTATGCATCTTCCAAGAATATCACACTGATAGCTGCTCCGGAAGGCAATAGAAATGCCGTTGGCGAACATACCTTAGCGATGTTGTTAGCACTTTTCAATAAGTTAAAAATTGCGGATGCCGAGGTGCGTAGTGGACAAAGAAACCGAGAAAGCAATCGCGGGCACGAACTCGACGGAAAAACAATCGGCATAATTGGTTACGGGAATATGGGCAAATCCTTCGCTAAAAAATTACGAGGTTTCGATGTCGAAGTATTGTTTTATGATATTCAAAACAATATTGGAGATGCCAATGCGAAACAAGTTACGCTAGCCGAATTACAGCAAAAAGCAGATGTTTTGAGTTTACATATTCCTTGGACTCCGGAAACCAACGGACTTGTTAATAGAGATTTTATACAAGCATTTACAAAACCATTTTGGTTGATTAATACTTCTCGAGGAAAAAATGTGGTGACGGCAGACTTGGTACTGGCACTCAAATCCGGGAAAATTTTAGGCGCAGGTTTAGACGTTATTGAATATGAAAACTCATCATTTGAAACACTAAACGGCAAACAATTACCTAAATCCTATCAGGATTTGCTGGAATTTGACAACGTTTCATTGACGCCCCATATTGCAGGTTGGACATTCGAAAGTCAGCAGCGACTTGCGCAAGTAATCGTAGATAAAATCAAAGAAAAGTACTTTGGAAACAGTCATAAATAGCTTTTTAAAACAATCAAAAAGTATCTGTTGGAGCTGGATTAAATCAGAATATCTAAAATCTATCGCAAAAAAACATTGAAACTATAACAACCTTTCGAGGCTGTGTTTCAATAATTTTTATATTTTTATGAAATCATCTTAAGTAGCAGTAGTTATGGAAACCAGCAAACACGAAACGTGGAATCAACCACAAGAACCGCAATTTAGACCTGAAAACAAAAAAGTGGTAGCAGGAATTTTGGGTATTTTATTCGGAGGATTAGGAATTCACAAATTTATCTTGGGCTACACCACCGAAGGGATTATTCAAATTCTACTTTCTGTTATTACCTGCGGAATAGTTGGAAGTTTCATTGGATTGATTGAAGGAATTATCTATTTAACGAAAACCGATGAAGAATTTTATCATACGTATCAAGCCAATAAGAAAGGCTGGTTCTAATGAACTTGAATCAAATTACAATTTCGGTTCGTGATGTAGAAAAATCAATTGCATTTTACGAGCAATTAGGTTTGCAGTTAATTGTAAAATCACTTTCAACCTACGCCCGATTCGAATGTCCGATGGGTGAATCAACTTTTTCATTGCATCAATCAGACGAGCAAAATAATAGCGCCACCTGGATTTATTTTGAAGTCGATCATCTCGATGCAAAAGTAAATGAACTCCTCGCTCTAGGGTTTGAATTTGAAGAATTACCCAACGACAAACCTTGGTTGTGGCGTGAAGCGCGACTAAAAGATCTCGATAAAAATCAATTGATATTGTATTACGCAGGTGTAAATAGAAAAAACCCGCCGTGGCGAATTCAATAAGCGTATAGATTTATATCTTTTCGCCTTTTTCCGCCAACTTCCGCTCCAATTCCGCCTGAAACTCCTCCATTACGGGCTTCATCGTGCTTTCGGGTAAGTCGGCAATTCGAATATACATCAATCCGTCAATTGCATTATTAAATAGCGGGTCAACATTAAAGGCCACAACTCGCGCATTTTGTTTGATATATTTCTTAATCAAAACCGGAAGACGTAAAGTGCCCGGCTCGATTTCGTCAATAATCTTATCAAATTTGATCAAATCAGCTTCGGCTTCATCAAAAATAAAGTCCTTGTCGGCGTCTTTCAACTTTACTCGGAATTCTTTTTTTGGGGTAATATATTGTGCGATATACGGATCGTAATAATGCGATTTCATAAACTCGATCATCAGTGATTTTGAGAAATCCGTAAACTGATTACTAATACTCACACCACCAATCAAAAATTTATGTTCCGGATGGTGCAGCGTGGTGTGAACAATTCCTTTCCACAATAAGAATAACGGCATCGGTTTTAATTGGTAGTCTTTAGAAATAAAGGCGCGACCCATTTCAATCGACTTGCTCATCATGTCGTGCAATTCTGGTTCAAAGCGAAACAATTCCTGCAAATAAAACCCGTCAATACCATACTTTGGAAAAATCTCAGAACCCAATCCCATGCGATAAGCACCAGCGATTTTTTGCGCTTCTTCATCCCATAAAAACAAATGGTGGTAGTATTGATCGTATTTGTCTAAGTCGATAGAATTATTAGTCCCTTCGCCAATTTCTCTAAAAGTCACTTCACGCAAACGCCCGATTTCATGCAGTATGTTTGGAATCTTATTGGCTTCTGTAAAGAACACTTCATAATTTTTACTATGTGTTAATCTAGAATCTGAATTTCTCAAACTAGCGACTTCAGCCACCATTTTTTCTTGATTGGCAGGCGTTGCGATTTCTTTTGGGCTTCGAGGAAGTTTCAAATTATTGAGATTTGGCGTCGATAAAAACGGCACGTCCTTTTCAAATGAATTAGCCAACATATAGGTTTTCTTTCTCAAAAATTCCGAATAATCTTCTATGCTTTTATGTTCATTTTGTTCGGCTACAGAAATTGGTTTTCCGATACGAACTTTTATCACACGGTCTTTTTGGGTTAACAATTCTGAAGGAAGCTTGGCTGTTCGCAAAGTCGGATTCAAACTCGAAAGCAAATAAAACAATCGACTGTTCTTTGCGTGAAAATAAATTGGAACAACAGGAACTTGCGCTTTCCGAATTACTTTAATCGCGCCTTCTTCCCATGCTTTGTCAACCATCAATTTCCCGTCTTTGTAGGTCGAAACTTCACCGGCAGGAAACATTCCTAACGGCTTTCCGTCACTCAAATGCCGTAAGGTTTCTTTAATCCCAATGACACTTGATTTTGCGTTTTTTAAGTTCTCAAATGGATTCACCGGCATGATATAAGGTTTCAACGGATCGATTCGATGCAGCAAAAAATTAGCAATAATCTTGAAATTTGGTTCGCGCTCTAACATCAATTTCAACAACAAAATCCCATCAATGCCTCCCAAAGGATGATTGGAAATGGTGATGTAAGCGCCGTCTTTGGGTAAGCGTTTTAAATCGTCTTCAGGAATCTCGAATTTGATTTGAAATTCTTCCAAAATGGAATTTAGAAACGGCACGTCTTGCAAGTGCTTATTCCTGTCGTAAATCTTATTTAGGGTAGAAATTTTTAGGATCTTCATCATCAACCAACCAGCAAAAGTTCCTAGAACCCCATATTTATCGGCGTGTATTGCTTTAGCAACTTCTTTTGCGGTAACTAAACCCATTTGTTTTCTTGTTTTTCGAACAAAAACAAAGATAGCAAAAAACTCCATTTTACTTTATCCTTTTTTATTACATTTGAAAGACTAAAAATAAACGCCTACGATGAAAATTATTTCATACAACGTCAACGGAATTCGAGCTGCCATTTCAAAAGGATTTATCCCTTGGTTGCAACAAGCCAATCCAGATGTGATTTGCCTTCAAGAAATAAAAGCAACACCTGAGCAAATCCCTCTACTTGATTTTGAGCTGGCGGGTTATCCGTATCATTTTTGGTTCCCAGCCGAGAAAAAAGGGTATAGTGGCGTGGCCATTTTATCTAAAGTAAAACCCAATAATATTCAATTTGGAACTGGCATATCGCATATGGATTTTGAAGGAAGAAATCTTCGCGTCGATTTTGACGATTTTTCCGTGATGAGTTTGTATTTACCCTCAGGAACCAACATCGATCGCCTCGACCATAAGTTTATGTATATGGATGATTTTCAAAACTATATCAATGAACTTAAAAAAGAAATTGCGAATCTGGTAATTTGCGGCGATTACAATATTTGCCACGAAGCCATCGATATTCATGATCCGATTCGCAACAGAACGGTATCCGGATTTTTACCCGAAGAACGCGCTTGGCTCGACAATTTCATGAAAAGCGGCTTCATTGATAGCTTTAGATTTTTAAATAAAGAACCACATAATTACACCTGGTGGAGTTACCGCGCCGGTGCCAGAGGCAATAACAAAGGTTGGCGCATCGATTACTGTTTGGTGAGCGAATCTTTGAAAAGCAGAATAAAAAGAGCCGTTATTCTACCAGACGCAAAACATTCCGATCATTGCCCGACCATGGTCGAGATAGATTAATAGGAGCCGGGAACCTGCTGTTCGCTCCCAATCTTTTTTGCTTGTCACCCCGAGCGCAGTCGAGGGGCTTTTTCTAAGCAAAAAAGGATTTCCGCTGCCATCAGGGCTAGGGTTTTCGTCACGTTACAAATAATAAAATAAATACAAATATGAAATATACTTCAGCATTTTTACTCAGTTTACTACTAATAACATCCTCTTGCGTCACCAAGAAAGTCTATCAAGATCTCGAAAACAAATACGCTGATCTCAAAAAAGAAAATCGCCGCATTCAAGACGAGACTGATGACTGCATCAAATCGAAAGCAGATATGGAAATGGCCTATGAAGCCATCAAAAGTGAGCTCAATGATACGCGGTTAGAACGCGATAAGAATCTGGCCGATTACAATGCCGCAAACAATAACTACAAAGCCATGCAAGCTTCATATGCTGCGTTAGAGAAAAATAGCAACGACGCATTGCAAGCCAATATGGATAAAAACAGAGCGCTTTTGGCACAGCTTGATGACAAAGAACAAGCATTGACCGCAGAACAAAATCGGTTGAACAAAGTAAAGAATGATCTCCAGAAAAGTTCAGAAAGATTGGCCGAGTTAGAAAGCCTAATGGCAGCCAAAGATGCCAACATGAGAAAGCTGAAAGAAACATTGTCTAGCGCGCTGAATGGCTTTGAAGGAAAAGGACTAACAGTGCAACAAAAAAACGGGAAAGTCTATGTTTCTATGGAAAACAAACTATTGTTTAGCTCCGGAAGTTGGGCAGTAGGTGCGGAAGGAAGACGCGCGGTAGTAGAAGTCGGAAAAGTTTTGGCAGCCAATCCAGATATTGCTGTTTTGATTGAGGGGCACACTGACGATGACGAATTTAATGGTTCTGGACCCATAGCAGATAACTGGGATCTATCCACCAAAAGAGCCACGGTAATTGTCAATATTCTCGGAGAAAACAAAGGCATCAATCAACAGAATTTGACTGCAGCAGGAAGAAGTGAATACGCGCCAGTAGCAAGCAATTCCTCAGTAGATGGCAAGGCCAAAAACAGAAGAATAGAAATCATTTTGACGCCAAAGTTGGATGAGATTTCTAAGATGTTGAACCAGTTGTAAAAAATGCCACAAAGGCACGAAGCCACAAAGAAAGATAAATCCTTTGTGGCTTCGTGCCTTTGTGGCAAACCTTTTATTTTACCGTCAACTTCGAACTAATACTTAACCCAGCTTGGTCTTTGATTGAAACAATATATAATCCCGTTTGCAAACTTGCAATCGAAACGGTGTTGGTCTCAGCGTTTATACCTTGCGTCATTATTGTTTTTCCGCTCATATCCACTACAGTCAAAGTTGCAGGAAATTGCAATCCCTTTGTTTTTAAGGATACTTCATTTTGCGCTGGATTTGGATACAACTCAAAAGTATCTTTATCAAAGCTGTTGGTCGCTAGTGAAGTGTCTACAATTTTATAAACGGTATTTCCTCCTGCAACATATAGCTCTCCATTAATATCCTCTCCAAATGTTGTTGGACCTAAATTTGAAAAAGCATTCGACCAAACAATCGTCCCACTTGTATCAGTGTAACCAATTTTATCAGTGCAATATTCAGCAAATACATATTTACCATACAAATTTGGAAATTGAGTTCCTCGATAAACATATCCACCTGTAATCGAATTACATGGGTCTGAACCACCATGAGGATATGCTGCTACCGGAAATGTAAATACTAATGAACCTGAACATGTAGAGTAAACATTATTTCCTTCATAACATTTCCAACCGTAGTTTAATCCCGTCGGAAGTGGTGCCGCAGTTCTATTGATTTCTTCCGCTTGATTTTGACCAACATCTGCAATCCATAAATCACCATTCAAACGGTCGAAATTGAATTTCCATGGATTTCTCAATCCAATCGCCCAAATTTCATCATTTCCTGCCACGCCAACATAAGGATTGTCCGCTGGAATTCCGTAAGGTGAAGCAGAATCAACATCGATTCGAAGCATTTTTCCTAAATTATCATTAATGTTCTGCGCTCTGTTTCCAGGATCACCGCCACTTCCTCCATCACCCATTCCGATATAAAGATAACCGTCAGGACCAAATCTCAAACTTCCGCCGTTATGGTTGGAGAAAGGTTGTGTTACCGTTAATAAGATTGTTGCGCTAGAAGCATCTGCCACATTAGGATTTGCCGACACCGAATATCGGGCAATCACAGTATTTCCAGCAGTGTTAGTGTAATTGATGTAGAAATATCCGTTCGTCGCATAATTAGGATGAAATGCTAAACCCAACAATCCTCGTTCTCCGCCTGACGTAATCGTTGCGGAAGTTAGGGTGAGAAAGTTAGTGGCGTTTACGTTGCCATTGGGGTTTAAAATCTTAATGGCGCCACTTTGCTGTAAGACGAATAATCGAGCATCATCGACCGGATGTTCAATAGCTGTAATACTACTAAATCCGTTTGCAAAGGAGGTAATATTGATGTTTTGAGCGTACGAAAATGAACTCAAAAGCACAATTAAAAAAGTAATAATTTGTTTCATAGCATTTATTTTTTTGTTTTGACCGTAAATATAAATAAATGATTTGAAAACCTAACTTTATAATTGTTAATTACTTATTCAAAAACGCAAAGATGGGATTACAAATTTCCAATGCTTTTATCTTTGGGATATTTTACTTTATAACTGAGTCGAATTTTTTTGGTTTCATTGGGTTTTAAATTCAAATCCCAAGTGAGTATGCCGGTTTCTACATTTACTTTTGCATTGTCACTTTCGACTAAAGTCACTTCAATTTCTTTATCTGGACTCAATGGATATTGATCTTTCAATAAAAGTTGTACTGCTTCTTTTTTGTTATTTCGAAGTGTAATATCGTAAGTAAAAGTTTGTTCTTTCTTAGATGACAAGAATTTTGTTCCTGATTTATCGACTACTTTTTCTCTTTTTATGGAGATTTTTTTATCTCTTCCCATGCTTAAATTCAAGGTGTCTGAAGTTTGATTGGCGTTGATATAAGTCTTTCCTACATACAATCCTTCAAAAATAATATTGGCTTCACCAGGCAATAAGTTGTACTTCGAATAGTCGCTAATTTCAGCCAGCAAAAATGCTTCCTTTTCGACCCGAGGTGCTGCATAGTATCTATAAATAGATGGTAATTGTAATTCTTTTAGAGCCACACTATGCGATTTTCCGTTAGACAAAATATCATAAGGAATGTCGATATCAAAAGAAATGTTGAGTTGGTTTTCCACAACATTAGCATTGATGGCGGCCGCTGCATAGCCTAGCTGTTTTTTTTCTTTTCGAATCCCATCTGCTGTAACAACAACTTCTTGGAGACTATTTCTTTGATATTCATTGTCTGCCTCCGCATAAGGCATATTATATTGCAACCACCAAGCATTCAAAATGGGCGCTTGATTGTTTTGATTTGGATTGCCACTAGACAAAGTAAGTTTCACTTTTTTCCAATCAATCCCAGTGTTTTGAACCACTTGCGCTTTATACATCATATTGATAGGCGCAGTAATATTGTCTGCTCTTAAATCATAAAATGGCGACCACGAAGCACTATTGCTGATATAATTGATGTCAAAATCTACAATGCCCGCAACATCATTCATCACTTGGATAACCAATTTTCCTTGTGAGGTTTTTTCCTCTTTTTTGGTATTGATTTCTAATTTGCTTTTCAGTCGTAAAAGCGCTTCATTCAATTTGATTCTGCGATCTTCCAGACCATCAATCGCATTGCGACTTTCGCTTCTTTTGGCTTTATAAAACGCCATCATTTTCATTAATTCAGCGACATTCAAACCTGAATTTAAACCAGAAACTTGCTGATTTTTATCTAACAATTCGATGGTTTTTAACTCCGTTTCTTTGGCATTATTAATTTTTTGAATTTCTTTTTCGACCAATCGAATACTGTCTCGAACAGTTTTTATCAATGGCGATTTCTCATCAATTTCATATTCAGAAATGTAGTTGTTGGTAAACTGAACAGAAAGAACCGTAACAGTAGATGGCGCTCCAATTTGCAAGGTGTTTTCATTCAAATAATCAGCGACATTTTTTACCACAATTTCACTGGTGCCTTTCGGAAGAGTTGCGGTGGTAGTTTGTGCCAATTCAACTGAATTAAAATAGACCGTCGCTGCTTTGACTTTTGCCGTTGTGAAAATCGGCTTTTGCGCAAGCAAAAAACCAGTAAAAAACAGAAAACCAATTAGAATCAGATGTTTCATAATATCGATTTTGAATGTTAAAAAAATAATGCTGATAATTGCCAATTTCTGTTGCAATAGCAACAAAGAAAAGTACTAATTTTTTTCGAATAGAGTATCTTAGAATTCAAATTCTTCAATGCTGGTAGAGTCTATTGCCGCTGGATTTTCTTCAACAATTTTGATAAACGACCGCGCATTTCCGGAAATATGTATCGGAAGTTGATTAATCGTGTCTTCAGTCGTAATCAAACCCCTGCGCATCATGATGTTTTTAAGTTGCTTGTCACGCGAATTAGCAAAAGGCTTTAGATTTCCTTCGGTATTAAATTGATACATAAATTTCTTTGGACTCGGAATGATATTCGCCAAATACAGACATTCGTTTAAGGTGAGTTCCGATGGCGTTTTTTGGAAATAAAACTCAGCTGCTTCGCCAATTCCGTATACATTTGGTCCCCATTCTATGATGTTAAAGTAAACTTCGAGCATTCGTTCTTTGCTCACAATTCGGTTGTTTTCGAGAATATAAACTAATAGTATTTCTTCCAGTTTTCTTGATAAGGTCTTTTCACGAGTCAGAAATGCATTTTTGATAAGTTGCATACTAATGGTACTGCCACCGCGGGAGAATTTTCGCGTCTTAATATTTTTTACAATCGATTGTTTGAAAGCTTCTTTAATAAATCCACGGTGGGAAAAGAAAGAAGGATCTTCAGTGGTCAATACACATTTTTGCAGATAAGGAGAAATCTGATTTAACGGCGTATATTTCGGATTGTTGACACCCACCAAAATTCCCCGCTGAGGCGTGTTATTGATTATAGCGCGATAGGTAAATTCCCCGTTTAGTTTATTAAGGTTTGCCTCGCCATATTTAGTAATGATAAGATTCTCCTTATAAAGGTTGCTATCAAAAACAACGGAGTTTGGTTTGTCTTTATTGAATATGAGATTTAGATGATAGTCGAAATTTCCTGTTGCTTCCATCCCGACAAAGTGCGTAAACAAACCTGCAGGCAAAGAGTTAATATAGTGCTGCGCTTTCATTTTTGGAATATCCACTTTTAGGGTATAAATCCTGTCCTTTTCGTTGTTGTAAGAAACAAACGGATGACATTTTATTTGATTGAGTTGAATAGTCGAACTACTATCTATCGCCACAAAATTCTCCCCAAAAAGGAAGTTGTAATCAAACCGAGCTTTCTGAATGACCACATCTTTACTTGCGATTTTCGGATGGTTGATAGTAAAATTTGAAATGGAAGTAAATCCATCGATATGTAATTCGTCGCCATCCATATCGATATTTGAAACATTAAGTCGGATAGAATCGAAACTCGATTTGATGCCATAACGTTCGTCAAAATAGGGAACTTTTATTTTGCCAGTGTCAATATTAAAGAAACGAAGGTCTGTTTGCTTGTTTCTTGGATCGGCAAATCCTTTAACTTTCCATCTTTGGGTAAAAGTGTTGGTTTGAACTACAATTGAAGACTCCATTTGTTTGTCTTCTAAGACCAACTTATTTAAATGCATTGTGGCTTTTTTACCCATATCGTTCAACCGCAACTTCAGATTGTTGAGATGCATGTCGGTAGGTACCAGGTTTAATCCTCGATTTAAGATTCGATAGACCAATTTTGCGTAGTTGGGTTTGTCGTCGGTATCAACCGTGTCTTTTTTACGTAGAAAGGCATCAAAATTGCGGCCGTAATCAGCCTTTACCAATTGAACAAAGCCGTTGTCAATTTTTAGACTTTCTAAACGAATGGTTCCCGTAAGCAACGGCCAAAAACTCACCTTTGTTTTAATGTTTTGAATTCGGAATAGCGTATCTTTCTGGTGTGGAACAAGGATGATATCTTCAATTTCGACCGCTGTCAGTCCTTTAAATTCTGCTTTTTTAATAGAAAAAGAACTATCGTATTCCCGATCTAATTTATTGGTAATAACTGAAATTGCTTTTTGGAGTAAGGCATCCCGAAAAATAATCATTACGGTAAAAAGCACTACAAAAACAGCACTTAGAATTTTTGCGCTTAACACTATTTTTTGATTTCTAGTTCTCATTTTTGGGAGTCTAATGTATTCTTAACCGAATAATTCACTGGCAATATCTTCGATTTTTGATACTAGTCGGATTTGAATCAACGTATTTTTTAGAGAAATCTTATTGTACTTGGAAACAAAAATGGTGGAGAAGCCTAACTTTTCAGCTTCTTGAATCCGTTGATCAACTCTATTAACAGGTCGAATTTCTCCAGAAAGCCCGACTTCTCCAGCAAAACAAAAACCTTCGCCAATCGGAATGTCTTCATTTGACGATAGGATTGCCGCAACAACAGCGAGATCAATAGCGGGATCATCAATAGAAATTCCTCCGGTAATATTTAAGAAAACATCTTTAGTTCCCAATCGGAATCCAGCTCGTTTTTCTAAAACAGCAAGAATCATGTTGAGTCGTTTTGCATTGTAGCCAGTGGTGCTTCGCTGAGGAGTTCCATAAACAGCGGTGCTTACCAAGGCTTGAATTTCTATCATGAGTGGACGCATTCCTTCAAGAGTTCCAGCGATGGCGGTGCCTGATAGTGTAATGTCTTTATGAGAAATTAATATTTCTGAAGGGTTTGACACTTCACGCAAACCGCTTCCCAACATTTCATAGATTCCCAGTTCAGAAGTGGAACCAAATCGATTTTTAAGCGCTCGAAGAATACGGTACACATGATTTCGATCACCTTCAAATTGTAGCACTGTATCGACCATATGCTCTAGGATTTTTGGTCCCGCAATGGTGCCATCTTTAGTGATGTGGCCAATTAGGATTACTGGAATATTGGTTTCTTTTGCAAATTTGATTAGTTCTGCAGTGGTTTCTCTGATTTGAGAAATACTTCCTGGGGACGCCTCAATATATTCAGTGTGTAAAGTTTGAATGGAATCGATGATGACGATTTCGGGTTCAATTTCTTCAATTTGTCGAAAAATATTTTGTGTTTTTGTTTCGGTGAGAATATAACAATTATCACCGTTTGGCGTGATTCGTTCCGCACGCATTTTAATTTGCTTTTGACTTTCTTCACCAGAAACATATAAAGTTTTGTATGGTAATTTTAGGGATATCTGAAGTAGTAAAGTGCTTTTTCCTATACCGGGTTCACCACCAAGAAGGATTAACGAACCAGGCACAATGCCACCGCCTAGCACACGATTCAATTCGCCGTCAAGGGTGTTCATGCGAACTTCTTGAGTGGAATCAATTTCTTTAATTTTGAGTGGTTTGGAAACTTTTTTTACAGCTGCAGCGGTCGATTTCCAATCAGGTTTTTCTTCTTTTTGGATTATTTCCTCTGCAATGGTATTCCATTCTTTACAAGCGTTGCATTGTCCTTGCCATTTGGAATATTGCGAGCCACAATTTTGACAAAAAAAAGAAGTTTTCACTTTAGCCATGTTGATTACTGATTCTTTAATTCATCAGCTTTATCTAGCATCATGTCTTTGGTTAAGTCTCCAATTTCTTCTTTCTGAAAGGCGCTTTGATATGTTTTTGCCGCTTTCTTAAGATCTCCTGTTTTTTCGTAAAACATGGCTTTATGATAATCGCTTAGCATCGATTTTGGATATTGTTTTTTTGAAAGATCTGACAATTTATCGAATTCGTCAAACGCATTGTTTTTTAGTATTGCAGCTTCAATAGCTTTGAAATCATTGATTCTGATTGGCATTTTTATGTTCAATGACTTTTCTAAAACCTGGTATTTATTGATGAGATAGTCCACATAACCAGAGGGTAAGACTACAATTTTCTCACTGAATTCAGCGGTTGAAATGGGTTGATAAACGGCAAAAAATTGATACAACGCATTTGGAATAGAGTGTAATACTAGCGAGTAATGTGAGGCGCCCTTAAATTCGTCGAAACGGTAGTTAAAAGTCGGTTTGTTCACCGTTTTTAATCCAGCATCTAATTCTTTAATTCTTGTTTGCATTTTTTTGACATCACCATCTGCGGTAGACTGGTAATAATATAGTGATTGGTCTAAAATTGCAAAACGATCGGGAATGTTTTTTTCCATCGCGACAGGTAATTCTGGACTCATTGAAATGTATGCATCGAACAGCGGACGTTCTTTATATAAGAAGAAATTTAAAAACCCAGCAGTAAAGTCATGTCCTGCAATAATTTTAAAGGGTGCAATTCGGTATTTTTTTTCCATGTAGGCAACGAGCTCCATTCCGATAAACTCAAAAAATTTATTTCCTTTTTCATCTGGCAAACCTGTAGTAGCGTCTACAGCGCAGTCGGATTCTCGTTCGTTATTTTTGTTTTGACTTATTCCAACAATGATTACTTCTGGCAAATCGTCCCAATAAGCACCATAATTTAAAGCGCCTTGAAACGGATCGAATAAATAGTCACCATCAAGAACAATCAAAAGTGGGTATTTCTTATCTGTATTTGTCAAATAGGACGCAGGTAGTCCAATAGTTATTTCTCTATTTTCATTTAATTTAGGAGAAAAAACCTCTTCTGTAATTTTTTGTGAATAAACGAATAGTGTGCTAATAAGGCATAGCAAGAAACTTATTTTTTTCATTAGAGTAAGGATTACGCTTCTACAAAACTTGTAGCAAGATAAGAATTTAATTCTTTCTATTAAAAACAGGTAAATATAAAAACGAAAATAAACCTAATGCTAGCACGACCAACATTTGCGAGGTCCAAACAATCCATCCAAATGCATTTCCTGTGGTTTCTGAAATAGAATAAACCAATAGTATTTTTGAAATCATAAAAGGGTAAGCACCAAAGCCGCTATTTGTAAATGCTATGGCGATACTGCCCACAACGAAAGAGGTAATTTTCGCACTAAAACTTAGTGAACTAGTTTCTGGAAAAACATAAAAAACGACACTGAACATCAACAGATATGATAGCCAAATAAATGCGGTATGAAGAAGATAAGCGCCTTTTTTTTGCATGTGAAGAATGCTAAAAATGCCTTCCTTTAACCCTGAAACCTTTTCTTTTATTGATAGAATAAACTTCGATTTCGAATAACAATATAGTAAAACCAAAAGCACAATAAAAAAGAAACTTGCCGTAGAAAAGAGCAACAACTTATCCAAGGGAATTTTGTCTAATATAAAAGACTTTACAACATTGAACTGCAAGAAAACAGCAATCAACATAAATAAAAGTAAGACGAAAAGATCTACGATTCTTTCTGCTACAATACTACCAAATCCTTTGTCGAATGGAATATTATTATACTTCTTCACAATAAGTGCTCTTGAAACTTCACCTGATTTTGGGACCGTCAAATTCAATACGTAACCGATACTAATTGCCATAAAATTATTTCGAAAGGAAGAGGAATATCCCATATGTTCAAGTGAGAACTTCCAACGATAAGCGCGCGATGCATTTCCTAATACGGCAATTCCGGCGGCAACAAATAAATAAGCGTAATCAGCATTTTTAAAATAGCCTTGAATTTCTAGAATTTGTTCAGGAGTAAATTTATTGTAAGTGTAGAAAATCAGAAAGAAACCCAATGCAATAGGCAAAACAATAGACAGCCACTTTGCAATTTGACTTTTGATGTACTGAGAAAATGAAACGGAATCAGATGTTTCATCGTCAATAAAGTCGGTGTTTTTCTTGAACCATTTTTTTTTCAGTGCCATGAAAGACTAAGTGAGCGTGTTATTACTTTCGTTTGGAAAAACCAAAGAAGGTTTGAATTTTTTTGCTTCTTCAAATTCAAGTAAACCGTAAGACATGATAATAATTACGTCTCCTTTTTGAACTTTCCTTGCAGCAGGGCCGTTGAGAATAATATCGCCTGAGTTTCGATTTCCTTTTATGGCATAAGTGTCGAATCTTTCGCCATTGTTTATATTTACAATAGAAACTTTTTCCCCTTCAATTATATTTGATGCTTCCATTAGAACTTCATCTATGGTAATACTACCAATATAATTCAAATCTGCTCCTGTTACTGTAACGCGATGTATTTTTGATTTAACAACTTCTATCTGCATAGGATAATTATAAGGAAATGGTATCTATTAATCGAATATTATTGATGAATACTGCTATGAAAGCGCGGTATTTTCTATTCTTATTTTTCCGAAGACAAGGCAGTAAACTGTTTTCGTCGGCAATTTGAAAATACTCCAATCGAATGAGTTTATGGTTTTGCAAAGTTTTTTCGACCCAATTGGAGATTGAGGCTGCACTACTGTTTTTGAATTTCGAGCGTGAAGCTTTCAAAATTTTGTAAATCAAAGCCGCTTCTTTTTTTTCATTTTCAGTCAAACGTTCGTTTCTGGAACTCATTGCCAGTCCGTTTTTCTCTCTATAAATAGGGCAATCCACGATGTTTACATTTAGCTTAAGCTTCTCTACTAGTTTTTTTACTACCTGCAATTGTTGGAAATCCTTTTCGCCAAAGTAAGCGTTCGTGGGCTGAACTATTTCAAAAAGTCTTTTGACCACAGTGCCAACACCATCATAGTGTCCGGGGCGAAATTCACCTTCCATTTGTTTTTCTAACCCATCAAAATCAAAATGTTCTGAAATTGTATGGCCTTCATAGATGTCATCTACGGTTGGCGCATAAATAATAATTGAATCAGAAATCGTCTTGACTTTCGCGACATCGTGCTCTAAAGTTCTTGGATATTTTTCAAGATCTTCACTGTTATTAAATTGCGTTGGATTGACGAAAATACTAATTACAGATATCGTATTATTTTCAATAGATTGTCGAAGTAAAGTCAAGTGACCATCGTGCAAAGCGCCCATGGTAGGAACAAAGCCGAGCGTGGAATTTTTGGTGAAAATGGACTTTAAAAAAGACTTCAATTCGGCTTGTTTCTCGAAAATTTTCATGAAAGTATTCTTGAAATAGATTGCAAACTTAAGATTTTAGTTTAAACCTGCGTAAAATTTTGTAATTTTGCCTGTTTTTTGTTGACAATTACTAAATGTAAAATACAATATGGAGGATAAGAGGATATTATACGTATCATCTGAAGTGGTGCCTTATTTGGCAGAGAATGAAGTTTCTTTGATGTCTTACGATGTTCCCAAAATGATTAATGATCAAGGCGGACAGATTCGAATTTTTATGCCGCGATACGGCAACATCAATGAGAGAAGACACCAGTTGCATGAAGTAATTCGCTTATCTGGAATGAATTTGGTTGTCAACGATTTGGATATGCCATTGATTATTAAAGTGGCCTCAATTCCAAAAGAAAGAATTCAGGTTTACTTTATTGATAACGATGAGTATTTTAAGAGAAAAGCCACTTTTACTGACGAAGAAGGAGCGCTTTATGCTGACAATGATGAGCGCGCCATATTTTTTGCGAAAGGGGTTGTTGAAACTGTAAAAAAATTGAATTGGGTACCTGATATTATCCATGTTCATGGTTGGATGGCCTCAATGCTTCCAATATATATGAAGCATTACTATAAAGACGAAGCGCTTTTTGCAGACACGAAAATAGTAACTTCAGTTTACAGTCAATCTTTTGAAGGTGTTTTAGATATCGAAATGATTAATAAAGTGAAATTTGACGGAATTCCTGAAGAATCGATTTCACGTTTAGCAACACCCAATTATGAAAACATATTAATGACTTCGATTCTTCATTCGGATGCAGTAATAATAGCTTCAGAGTCGCTTTCTCTCAATTTAACAAATTTTATTGAATCCTCGGGCAAACCTTTTTTACCTTTCATCCCGAAAGATCAATTTGGAGAAGCGTATACTAATTTTTATAAAAACACGGTTTTATAATATAAAACACCAATAAATTATGCACACTAAGTTTTTTATAAAATTAATTTTCTCGACCCTTTTAGTCTTTCTTTTTATCTCGTGCGATGATGATTCAAATGAAATTGGAGCGGACATTATTGGCAATGATAATTTTGAAACAGGAACACCTGAATTTTATGACTTACAGGCAATTACTGCAAATACTGGCCCAGTTGAAACGCTTGATCTCGCGGTTAATGCACTTGGGATTTATAAAAATCCGGTTTTTGGGACCACCAAAGCAAACATAGCAATACAGCTGCAGTTAAATACAGTGAATCCAACTTTCGACGAGGCCTTGGATCCTGAAATTGAAAGTGTCGTGTTGTACGTTCCTTATTTTAGCACGAGATTGTCTACTAATGCAGAAAATGCTAGTACTTACAAGTTAGATTCTATTTATGGAGAAGCGAATTCGAAGATTAAGCTCAGAGTTTTCGAATCCAAGTATTACATAAGAGATATCGATCCAACAAGTCCAACACAAGATATACAAAGGTATTATAGCAACGAGAATGATGCATTTGATTTAGTCAAGGGAGCTCAACTCAACAATGCTCAAGATTTGAGTCAAAACGATGAGTTTGTTTTTAGTGCAGCTGAGATTGTGGAGCTAGGAATACCTACAGATGAAGTTCCTAAACCTGCAGATGTTCGTTTAGCGCCCGGGTTAAAACTGGATTTGGACATTAATTTTTTCAAATCAAAAATTCTTGATGCGCCGCCTGGGAAATTGATAAATAATAATGTTTTTAAAGAGTATTTCAGAGGCCTTTATTTTCAAGTTGAAAGCGCTGGAACAAATGAAGGGAATTTGGCAATGCTCAACATAAAAGGCGGAAAAATTACGATTAAATATAAACAATTTAAGTCAGCCCCAACAGCGGAGGTCCCTACGCCGGAGCGTGAATTTAAAACATTTGTTTTAAATCTTAATGGCAAGTCAGTTGGGTTTTTTCAAAACGAGACTCCTGTGCCAGTTGATCCCGACCGATTGGTTCTACGCGGTGGAGAAGGAGCAATGGCAGTAGTTGATCTTTTTGGGCCTGACATTGATAACAATGGGATTGCGGATAAATTAGAGGAATTACGCGCTAATAAATGGCTGGTCAATGACGCTAGTTTGACTTTTTTTATAGATAATGCTGCGATGGGTAATACGGCAAATGAGCCAAATAGGATTTATTTGTATGATATCAATAATAAAAGACCTTTGGTAGATTATTATTCAGATCAAAACTCTCCTTCGTCAAAACCCAAATTTTCTAAGTCTGTTTTTGGAGGAATTATTAAAAAGACGGATTCAAGAGGGGCGTACTACAAATTTAATATCACAAATCATATTAGAGGACTGATTCAAAACGCAGATTCTACAAACGTGAAATTGGGATTAGTTGTAACTGAAAACATTGGTGATTTTTCAGTCAAAAAATTAAAAACAACCATCCCAACTTATAATATAAATGAAATATCATCTGCTTCCATTGTAAATCCCTTAGGAACTATTTTATATGGAAGCGGCGAAAATGTACCAATAGACAAAAGAATACGACTAAAAATTTATTTTACTAAACCTAAACAAAACTAATTTATGTGTGGAATTGTCGGTTATATCGGATTTAGAGAAGCTTATCCTATTATTATAAAAGGATTAAAGAGATTAGAATACAGAGGCTATGATAGCGCTGGGATTATGCTTTATGATGGCGCTAATTTGAACGTTGTTAAAACAAAAGGTAAAGTTTCGGATCTGGAAGAAAAATCTCAAAAAGAAAAAACCACACTAGGAAATATTGGAATGGGCCATACACGTTGGGCAACACATGGTGTACCTAATGATGTGAATTCACACCCGCATTTATCAAATTCAGGAGATCTTGCCATAATTCATAATGGAATTATTGAGAATTATGAACCCCTGAAAAAGGAGTTAATCAAAAGAGGATATACCTTTAAGTCTGACACGGATACTGAAGTATTGGTAAATCTTATCGAAGAAGTTCAAATCAAAGAAAATTTAAAACTTGGAAAAGCAGTGCAAGTTGCGCTTAACCAAGTTGTGGGTGCTTATGCTATTTGTGTTTTTGATAAAAAGAATCCAAACGAAATGGTAGTTGCTAGACTAGGTAGTCCTTTGGCAATTGGCGTTGGTAATGATGAGTTTTTTATTGCTTCAGACGCGTCTCCGTTTATTGAATATACTTCAAATGCGATTTACTTAGAAGATGAAGAAATGGCTATCGTACGCTTGAATAAGCCATTGAAAATTAGAAAAATTAAAGATGATACAATTGTTGATCCTTACGTTCAAGAATTGCAAATGAATCTTGAACAGATTGAAAAAGGCGGCTATGATCATTTTATGTTGAAAGAGATTTACGAACAACCAAATGTAATTAAAGACACATACAGAGGGCGTTTGCACGCAAATCAAGGGGTGATTCAAATGGCAGGTGTTGAAGACAATTTGGAGAAGTTTCTGAACGCACAACGTATTCTTATTATTGCATGTGGTACTTCATGGCATGCCGGATTGGTGGCAGAGTACATTATTGAAGAGTTTGCTCGCATTCCTGTAGAAGTTGAATATGCTTCTGAGTTTAGATATCGAAATCCGATTATTAATAAAGGCGATGTCGTTATTGCCATTTCACAATCTGGGGAAACAGCAGATTCTTTAGCGGCAATTAAGCTAGCAAAGGAAAGGGGTGCTTTTGTATTTGGCGTATGTAATGTGGTGGGGTCGTCCATTTCTAGAGAGACACATGCCGGAGCATATACACATGCTGGACCAGAAATTGGTGTAGCCTCGACCAAAGCTTTTACCACACAAATTACGGTTTTGACCATGATTGCTTTACGTTTGGCAAAGGCGAAAGGAACACTTTCTAATTCAGATTTCCATAGATACCTGCAAGAATTAGAACTTATACCTGAAAAGGTAAAAGAAGCTTTAGAAACCAATGACAAGGCAAAAGAAATCGCGGCGAAGTTTAAAGACGCTACCAATTGTTTGTATTTGGGTCGAGGATATAATTTCCCTGTGGCGTTGGAAGGAGCTTTAAAACTGAAAGAAATTTCGTACATTCATGCAGAAGGATATCCTGCAGCAGAGATGAAGCACGGACCAATCGCATTGATTGATGAACAAATGCCAGTAGTAGTAATTGCACCAAAACAAGGGCATTACGACAAAGTGGTAAGTAACATCCAAGAAATCAAATCTAGAAGCGGGAAAATTATTGCAGTGGTTACAAAAGGTGACGTTCAGGTTCGGGATCTAGCGGATTATGTTATAGAAGTACCGGAAACTTCAGATGCTTTATCTCCATTGTTAACTACAATTCCTCTTCAATTATTGTCATATCACATTGCCGTAATGAGAGGTTGCAACGTAGACCAACCAAGAAATCTTGCAAAATCGGTAACTGTAGAGTAAAAGTTATCAACAAATAAAAAAAAAGCGGGAGTCAATCTCGCTTTTTTTATGGAAAATAATCTCATTTATATTGTGATTAATTCAAAGATGTGTCGTTTTTGTGGGTGTGCATAATAATTTTTTCACATTTATTGCTTGACCGTTAAGAAAAACTTAAAAAGTAGTGATTTTCGCCATATTGTTAGTAAGACGCGACGGTGGTTGAGAATAGTGAAATTATCACTTCGTTTTTTTTACGAATATTCAAAATATTTGTACATTGGCTTCGTAAACCAAAAAATATAAACCCAATGAAATTTTATTTATTTATTATGTCACTTTTATTTTGTAGCGTACTTCAAGCGCAAAATATAGTAACAGGTTCAGTAATGGACAGTAAGAAACAGCCCATCCCTGGGGCTAATATTAGAGTTGTCGGAGATGCTTCTGGGACAACGTCTGATAACGAAGGTAATTTCAATTTATCTTCCGCAGCTAGTTTGCCATTTAAACTGGAGATTACGAGCGTCGGATACGAAAAAATGAACCTCAGCGTTACTTCAAACAATCAAAAAGTAATGGTTACTCTAATTGATGAGGAGACAAAATTGAATGAAATTGTTGTTTCAGCATCTAGAACGCCAGAACGCGT
>CALPOS020000001.1 GCA_943325255.2 Sphingobacterium thalpophilum | reverse complement strand
TTGAACGTGTCATTAAATGAACCACTCAAATGATCGACTGTCACAATCGTTTTGATGTCTTTTCTAAACATTTCAAAACCTAGGGTCGGACGCACAACAAAGCGATTCTCCGCAGAACCGTATGCATCCCAAAAACGATTGAACTTCAAATTCACTCCATTAAAAATCGTTTCTTTAAAACTAATTCTTCCGTCCAGATTAAGGTTGTTATAAGTTTGTCCTTCGTCGATGCGATCAATCACCGAAGCACGATTCTCTGGCGTAAGTGTTGCCCCAAAATTATCTGGCAATCCGTACCAAAAATATTTTTGAATTTGATAGCCTAAATCTCCTGTCCACGCATACTTTTCCTTTTTGCTTTCGTAGGTTAAACCAATCGATGAATTTAAGAATTTGCTCGGCAACTCCGATTCTTTGATGTCTGAAAAAGAAGATAAATGTTTGATATTTCCCGCAATAAAATCAGTATCTCCAATATTTTCTGTTACGTACAATTCGCCTAAGATATTGGCATAACTTCCTACTCCAAGCGTCGCATAATTCTTAAACAAACGCTCTTGTTCGGTCCTATCCACATTGGCTGCTTTTCCTTTTGAAGGCGAAAAAGTTGAAGCCACCGGAAAAGAAAAAATCGAATATTGAATGGGTTCTTTTTTGGTGTTGTCTTCGTCTTCTAAACTAGGCGTTTCTTTTACTTTAAAAGCATCGGAAATGGTTGGTGTATAAGCTTTCACCACATTCACCACTTCGGTTCCGATGTTTTCGTCTTTCTTCTGGGCGGAAAGTTGAAACGCGGTAAGCAGTGTTATTAGCAGTAAATATTTTATTTTGATTTTCATAGGTTGTTTGTTTTTAGAGAAAAGAGACAAGAAGCAAGAGTCAAGACTAAACCCTTATTTCACAGCACTCTTGGTTCTAGCTACTTGGTTCTTTTATTTAATCTAGTTTTGTATCGATGAATTCGTTTGGGCTTCCTTTGTCTTAATACTATCTAATTCAAGTTGTGCTTCTTCAACAACATCGGTAAAACTGCCAAAGTTCTTGATGACGCTCTCTAAGATAAAGGTCGCCTGAAAACTATCTTTCAAGGCATAAAAGTTTTTCGCCATCACAATCAATCCTTTGGCTCCGAAATATTTATAACCAGAATAATCTTTCGATAATTTCTGAATCACCGTGTTTGAAGCTTCATATTTGCCATCTTTATTTTTAAAATACGCATCATAATACAACGCTTCTGCCGCCAACTCTCCTTTTGCGATGGTTAATAATTTTGCATAAGCCGCGCGGGCTTTTACTTCATCATTGGTTTGAATTGCCGACCGTGCAATAATAATTTGCGCATCTGACTTCACTTTATCATCCATCTTTGGATTGGTCAAGACTTTTTCGGCATAAACAACTGCATTGGCATAATCCTTTTCTTCATAATACGTTTTCATCAAATTGGATTGCGCAAAGGTGATATTTTGAGGAAAATCAGCTTCTGTCTCCAATCTTTTTAAAACGGTGATTGTTTTGCCAGCATCTTCTTTCTTCAAATAAATTTCAGCCAAACGAGCAAGCGCTTGTTCGGTAAACTCGTTTCTCGATTTAGCAATGACATAATCATAATTGGGAATCGAACTGTTGACATTTCCATCAGAAAAATACGATTGTGCTAAATAAAAATTGGCTTTTAAAGCGTGAATTCCATTCGGAAATTTCGAAACATATCCGCTCAAATTGGCAATCGCTTGTTTGGTGTTTCCTTGTTGGTATTGTTTCTCTGCTGCTTCATAAGTATCATTGTCCAATTCTGCATCAGAAACCGAAACAAAATCTAGTGTTTTTACCCAAGTCGCGTATTCATCAACCTTTCCGTTATCCATATAAATCAAACGTGCAGTGGCAACCGCTTCGATTGCCTCCGGACTCTTTGGATATTCAGCAGCAATCTTTTTTAACTTCAGCAACGCTTGTGTATCATTTTGAGCATTGTAATACACCAAGCCCTGACGCAAGATTGCTTTCGATGAATAAGAACCATTTTTAAATTCATTTAGCAATTGATCATAAGTCTTTATTGCTAAATCGTCTTTCTTTTGTGCCACATACGTATTGGCTAATTCAAAAAGCGCATCATCTCTGTATTGTGATTTTGGGTAGATCGTAACAAACTTGCTTAAATCCTCTATTTTCCGATCATTCTTTCCTACAAATCCATAGCTGATTCCTTTTTGGAAAGCGGCATAATCTGCATCAACGCTCTTCAATTCGATCACTTTATTATACGCATCCATTGCTGGCCAATACTTCGTCATTACAAATCGGCTATCCGCCAAACGCAGATACGCATCATTCAGACGAACCTTGTCATCTTTGACCCCATCAATATAATTTTGAAAATAATTGCCCGCTTGATCATAATCTTTCAATTTGAAATAATCGTAAGCTACATTATAATTGATGTTTTTGTTTTCAGGCGTTGACTTCGCCTCACCCATCGCCATAAATTGCTTATAACTGCTTAATGATTCGCTGAAATTATCCAAAACAAATTCGGTTTCTCCTTTCCAAAAAGTGGCGCGCGCAAGGAATTTTGCATTCTTCGGTTCCGAAATCGACTTTTTGAATAAAGCTAACGCTTCGGTATAACTGCCGTCGGTATACAATTCCAATCCACGGTAAAAAGTGACTTTTTGATACGCTTCTTTGTTGGCGAAGTTTTTGTTTTTTTCCAAAACCTCTAGCGCTCCTTTATAATTCTTCGCCGTGATATAGGAATTAATCAATAAAGTCTCGACCTCTTGTTTGCTGGGTGAATTGGGATATTTTTCTAAAAATGCATAAAGCACATCAGGAACTGGTTGGTAGGAATTTCCGATATCATAACTCAATTTCGCGTAATTAAGGTTGGCATCTTCTTGAATTTTCAAATCAAAAGTCATTTCAGACGCGTTCTTAAAAGCATTCAAAGCTTGTTGTTTCAAATCGCTTTTGAAGTAACTTTCACCCAAATGATAGTAGGCATTTTGCGCTACAGCATCCTTCCCATCGATGATTTTATTAAATTGTGGAATCGCCTTTTCGAAGTCTTTTTTCTGATAATACGCAAAACCCAACTGGTAAAAATCGGTGTTACTCCATTTTCCTTTTTTACCTTTGTATTCTTTCAAATACGGAATTGCATTGTCATATTGCTTGAGATTGAAATAACTTTCGCCAATAATCTTATTCAATTCTGATTTTTCTTGAGCAGAAGACTTTGGCATGGCAGCAATTCCCAGTTCGATGGCTTTTTGAAAATTACCCGCCTTGAAGTTCATATCCGCCTGAAAATACGACAGCTTTTCCTTATACTTTTCTTCACCCGAAACCTCATCAAAATACTTCGCTGCTTCTTTATAATTATCACCTTCATAGGCCATAAAACCCATATAATACTTGGCTTGAGAACCGTATTCTTTTGAATTTAAAACAGAATTAAAATAAGGCGTGGCTTCCTTTTTCTTTCCCGCGCTAAAGTAACAATAGCCTTTTTGGAATTTATACTTGTCCAATTCTTCGTAACTCAAAGCATTCTCGTCTGACTTATCAAACCACTCCAACGCTTGTGGAAATTTTCCTTGTTCAAAATAATAATGAGCGACTTCAACGTACGCTTGATTCTGCTTCGGACTTGTTGGATAGTTCTTTACAAAATTTTCCATTTGTTCGTCGGCATTCGCTTGATTGAGTCGAATCGCGCAGTTGGCGCTGTAGTAGGCGCAATCCGATAGCAATTCGACATCCTTATTTTCAGAAATTATCTTATCAAAAAGAATTTGCGCAGATTGGTATTGCGATTCCTTATACAATCCTAACGCCCGATCATATTCTTCCAATTCGTGTGTGTAGACTGCTGATTTTTGAGCCACGATTGGCGAAAATCCAAGACAGAGAATTCCAATAAAAAGCCAGATTATTTTATGCATTGCCGCAGATTTTAAGATGTTCAAATGTATTTCATTCTCGAAGCTATAACGAAACGCCAGAAGTGTTTATTATGAACATATTTTTTAACAAATAAGAATTAACTCGGATTCTTCTAAAATTAATTTTGAATGGCAACGTTATCTTATTACTTTTACGCCATAAACCATTTTACCATGTCACAACCCGTGTTATTTTTAAGAGATGTAAGCATTTACCAAGGAAATAGAGTTATTCTTTCGAATATTAATCTAGAGGTGAATCATGGTGAATTTATTTACATCATTGGAAAAACAGGTTCGGGAAAAAGTAGTTTCATGAGAACCTTATATGCAGACTTGCCATTGACAGAAGGCCAAGGCAGTGTCGTTGATTTTGATTTAGCCGTCTTAAAAGACGACAAGATTCCATATTTACGAAGAAAAATCGGCATCGTTTTTCAAGATTTTCAGTTGTTGCCAGATCGAAGTGTCAAAGAGAATATGCTTTTTGTTTTGAAAGCAACTGGATGGACGGATGAAGCTGAAATGCAAGAAAAAATTGATGAAGTCTTAAATAAAGTAGATTTGAAATCGATTGCAGATAAGATGCCGCATCAGTTGTCTGGCGGAGAACAACAACGTGTTGCCATTGCTCGAGCCTTATTAAACGATCCTGAACTGATTCTAGCGGATGAGCCTACGGGGAATTTGGACCCACAAACTAGCGTTGAAGTGATGGAAGTTTTGCGCAAGATTAATTCGAACGGAAAAACCGTCATTATGGCGACACATGATTATGCCTTGTTGATGAAGTATCCATCGAAAACACTAAAATGTGAGAATAACAAAATGTTTGAAGTAGTGCAAAGAACTGTTTAATGCTGTCTATTTTAATTCCAACCTATAATTACGATACTTTTCAGCTAGTAAAAGAGCTACATAATCAGGTAACAAAAGAATGTATCGAATTTGAGATAATAGTCTCTGATGATGCTTCGTATAATGAAGATCTTATTGCAAGAAATAAGGAAATCCTTCAACTTTCAAATTGCCAGTACTACCAAAATGAAACAAATTTAGGACGCGGTCCCAACCGAAATAAACTGTGCGAAAAAGCAAATTACGATTGGATTTTACTCCTAGATTGTGATAATATGCCGACTTCTGACTTATTTGTCAAAAAATATATTGACTGTATCAAAAGTAAAAACAGCGTAGCTTTTTCTGGTGGACTTCAGTATGAGGATGGCAAGCCAAACGATGATGAAATACTTCGATGGATTTATGGAAAAAAACGCGAAGCTATTCCATTCGAAAGACGACAAGCCAAAATGTACGAATCATCTCTTGTCTCTAATATTTTACTCAAAAAACAATTGCTCATAGACTATCCATTTAATTCAAGCATCTATGATTATGGATTTGAGGATTTTGTTTTTATTGCTGAACTAAAAAAAAATAACATACCAATAACACATCTTGATAATCCCGTTTTTCATATCAATTTAGAAAAGTCGGACGTTTTTCTACAAAAGCATCTGACAGCCATAAACACTCTAAACCAGCTGATTAAGCAAAAAATTATTAATGCCGATGACACTCATTTAAGCAAAGCTCGCAAAATCCTGTCTCGTTTTAGATTAATTTCTTTAACGAAGTTGCTTTTTAAAACATTTGAGCCATCATTGAGAAAAAATTTGATTTCGAATAAACCGTCCCTTTTGCTATTAGACTTTTATAAATTAGGTTACTTTTGTACACTAAAAGATTCGTAAATGCCTTTTTTTTCTGTTATTATTCCCGTCTACAACAAAGAAAAATTTATTGAGAACACCATCAAAAGTGTTCTGAAACAAAGTTTTTCAGATTTTGAATTGATACTCGTCAATGATGGTTCTACAGATGAAAGTGTAGCCAAAATCGAAAACTTCTCCGATAATCGCATCACCTATTACACAAAAGAAAATGGCGGAGCATCTAGCGCCCGAAATTTTGGACTTGAAAAAGCAAAAGCCAACTACATCACTTTTTTGGATGCTGATGACTATTGGTATCCTGATTTTCTGCAAGAAATGGCGTCTAGTATTGAAGAATTTCCACATCATAAAATTTTTTCCGCTGCCATTGAAGTAGAAAGTGACAAAGTGGTATTTCCATCTCGGTATTCTATAAAAAAATCAAGCGAAAGAGAAATAGTCGATTACTTTGTGGCTAGCATGAAAACGACAATAATATGTACTTCATGTGCCGTTTTTGAAAAAAGTGTTTTTGAAAAAGTAGGCCATTTCGATACAGAAATTAAGAGCGGACAAGACACGGATATGTGGATCAGAATGGGCTTGGAATTTCCGATTGTCTTTAGTTGGAAAATTTTAGCACGTTATGTTTATGATCCCAATAGCCTTTCCAGGAAAAAAGAATATTCGGATAAAAATTTTAATTTCGATAAATTTAATGCACTCGAACAAACACATCCAAATCTCAAAAGGTTCATCGACTTCAATAATTTCTCTTTAGCAATCAGATCAAAGTTGATAAATGACAAGAAATATTTCCGTCTTTATTACAATAAGATCGATTTAAATAATTTACCGATGAGGAAGAGAATTCTGCTCGAATTGCCGGCAATAGTACTGCGAACATTACTTAAAGTGGAACCAATTTTAGTGAATTTAAGATTACATAATTCCAGATTTTAGTTTATTTCAAGAATTTCTTTCCATTGCGCTGCAATTTTCTCATAGGTTAAATGAGATACGCTATCAATAGTATTCTCCTTGCAGAATTGATACAACGTGGTGTCCTCTACCATGCGTCTGATTGCTTTGCTCAACGCAATGATGTTATGGTTTTCAACCAACAAGCCATTGTGCTCGTTTACGATTACTTCCCGCGGACCAGAGTTGCAATCTACAGAAACTACAGGTGTCCCCAAAGACAAAGATTCGATTACTGACATCGGAAATCCTTCGTACTTACTGGTTAAGATTGTAAACTTTGCAAGATTCACCCACGCAAACGGATCTTTTTGAAATGGGATCATGGTGACGTAATTTTCCAGTTCTAGTTCGGTAATCAACTCATGAATTCGTGCTTCCGAACTGCCATCACCCATTATTACCAAATGAAAATCTTGTTCGTAAACTTTTGATTGGAAAAAAGCATTCAATAACAAACCAAAGTTCTTAACGGCATCTTCTAACCTGCCATAAAACAAAATGTAATTCTCTGGAACATCTATCTTTACTGGTGCTTCAACGGCAATAGATCTAATCGGATTATAAATCGTAATCGTGTTTTTTAGTCCATATTTTTGATTGACTTGCTCCTCGATACTTTTAGAAACACAAATAATTCGAGCTGCTTTTCGGTATAATTTACTAGCAAGAAATACAGATTTAGGAAGATAGTTTTGCAAATAAAAGCTATGAATTATAAAATACACTTTCCTTTTTCCGTAAATCAAATTTGTACACCAATCTCTCAAAAAGCTGTTACGCGTTCTATTGTCGATGACGATACTAATTCCCTCGCGCTCTAGATACTTTTTTAACAGCAATCCCTTCTTAATTTTTTGAAGCCCCAAAAAACTATGTTCACAAAGTGCTCCGAGGTTGTATAATTTGCCCGAAAATGAATAATCAACCACATTATTTACAATAATATGATGCACTTCATAATCAATGCTTTCGAGCATGGTGCTCAATGATCCAGCAAAACGCTCAGCTCCACCGGTTCCCAGCGAATAGGAAACAATAGCAATTTTAGTTTTACCGTTACTCATTAATTGTCGAATAGTGAATATATTTGTCAAAGATAACAATATATGAACATCCTACTCGTCGGAGAATATAGTCGACTTCACAATTCCTTAAAAGAAGGATTGGAGCAATTGGGGCACAACGTCGTAATCATTGGATTTTCGGACGGTTTCAAGGGCTTTCCAGTCGATTTTCCATTAGAACAAAAATGGAATTCAGGTTTTTTAAAAAAAATTAAAGTGCTGCTTTATCGGCTGACTGGCTTTAATATCGCATCATGGTTTACATACCGTCAATTTAGGAAATATGAAAATCAACTTACCAACTTTGATGTCGTTCAACTAATCAACGAAAATACGTTCTACTGCGGATATTTTTATGAAAGGAAAATGCTGCAATTTCTCTTCGAAAACAATAAAAAAGTATTTCTTATGTGCTGTGGAACGGATTACACGACGGTAAAATACTATTTCGAGAATCCGTCTTTTATGTCACTACTTCCGCCTTATTTGGAAGGAAAGATTAGTCCTGAAAATTTCGATGGTGTATTGAAATTTCGTCAGAAATCGTTTAAAAAGACACATGACTATATTTATCAAAATATTCAAGGAGTCATAGCTTCCGACATCGATTATCATATCCCGATGCAAAGTGAAGATAAATATTTAGGGATGATTCCAAATCCAATCAATAGTGATAAAATAGCTTTTGCTCCACTTGTAATTGAAGACAAAATTGTAATTTTTCATGGTATTAATACTGAAAGTTATTTTAAAAAAGGAAATGACTATTTTGAAAAAGCATTAGCCATTATTGAAAAAAAATACCCCAATCAAGTTGAAATTATTACGACCAGAAGCGTTCCCTATAATCAATACATTGAAATGTATAATAAGGCGCACATCTTATTGGATATGGTTTATGGCTACGATCAAGGGTTTCACGCGCTTGAAGCCATGGCTAAAGGAAAAGTAGTATTTACCTGCGCCGAAAAAGAATTTTACGACTACTACGGACTCACTGAGCTTGTTAATATTAATGCCCGCCCAGATATAAGTTATTTGGTTGACCAACTCAGCCGACTAATTGAAAATCACAATGAAATTATTGAAATTGGTAAGAGAGCGCGAAAATTCGTTGAGAAAGAACACCATCATATTGCAATCGCGTCAAAATATTGTTCGCTTTGGAATACGCCGAAGAATCAACAAAACACTACTTAGTTTTGAGCCAAGGTAACATCCTTTCTTCTCTTGCTTGAATAATTAGCGGGATATTTTTTCTTATGTTCATTTATCAATAAATACGGCTCATCATTGGTAAATCCATCCAATATGACATAATTATTATTATACAAACTGTATCCTCTATAATTTGGAGCGATGCGCTCTGCAGTAATCCACTCGCCATCCTTCTGATAAATATAGCTTGCGTTACAAGTATCGTAATAAGCTTGTAAGTTCGGATAATAATAATACCGTACAGCAGGAATAGCTTTAGTGGTCTTATTCCGAGAAACATAAACCGTTTCTAATTCAATTTGTGCAAAAGAGGACTGAACGAGAAAAAACAAAATGAACTGAAGTAATCTAACCCGAGCATTCATAATATGTTTACTTAAATTAATAAATCACTTTCGACTTGGGTACTTTAAAGTTACGAAAAACTTTATCATATAGCTAATAAAATAGATGAGCTGTAGTGCTTCAACGTTAAAGTACATAAAGTATCACTTTTCAATGAAAGTTATCACCAAAACATTACAATCTGTTAAAGTTTGACGCTGTTCGTCGGATATTTTTTTTTGAGTAAGTGTAAAGGAGTAATTTGGCTAAACGTTTGCAAATTTGTCCCCAAATTTACTCGTGAAACAGAATATTGTTTAAAAAGAAACCTAAATCGAATTGTTATGGAAAATGCTAGAAAATCTGACGAAAATTTTCCTCAGAAAAAGGAAAATGAATTAAAATCGATTAAACCCAAGTTTCAGGGCGAAGCTGGTCTTCGCGACCTATTTCTTCAAGAACTCAAATCGATGTATTATGTTGAAAAAGTAGTGGCTAAGTCTTTCCCTAAAATCATCAAAAACTCATGTAATTTTGAACTGATTGAAGCCATCCACCTTCATCAAGAAGATACTCAAAAACAAGTGCTGCGCATCGAAGAATCATTTGATTTGCTACAAGAAAACGCAGTTCTTGCCCATTGTGATGCCATCGACGCCATGGTCTCTGAACTCGATAGCATGATAGAAATGACGAAGTTTGGCATGATTCGAGACGCTGGAATCATTCTTTCTTTGCACAAAATAGAGCACTATGAAATTGCATCGTACAGTATATTGACTGTCTATGCAGAAAATCTAAAAGAAACTAAATTGTTTGAATTATTTGAAAAGTCGCTTAATGAAGAAAAAATAGCTCAAATGCGATTGGCAAAAATAGCGAACACGATTCAGTTTTATCCTCCCGACGCGATTGTATAAATCTATTTTGTGAAGCTAGATTCATATAATTCAATCCACTTTTCAGTCGATAATTTACCCGCCAATTCTCCGATGAGCTCAAACGGAATTTCATTCATCTTCTTAAAGCGAATACAACTCTTTCCCATATCCAACTTCGATTTTACGTATTCCGGATATTCAGAAACAAACCAATCGAGCAGCTTCTTATCCGCATAAATTCCCATGTGATAAAACGAAATATTATTTTTCTGTGATGCCAAACCCATAAATGGCAGCGGGAGTTTTGGGTCGCAATGATAACCCTTCGGATAAATCGAATGCGGAACAACATAACCCAGCATCCCGTAATTCATCACTTCTTCAAATCCTTTGGGGAGATTTTTGAAAATCGCTTCTCTAATTTTCAATATCGCTTCTTTACGATCTTCAGGCAAACTTTCAATGTATTCACTAGGTACTTGTGCTGTTGATTGCATGACTCATTTAGTTTTGGGGAAGCAAGTTAAAAATAAATTCTAAATAAATTTACTTACTTTTAGCCAATCAATAAAAGCTTATGAGTCATAATGTTATCCGTAAAGACAAAACTTGTTTAAATTGTCGGCACGTTGTTCAAGATCGCTTCTGTCCAAACTGTGGCCAAGAAAATATCGAGAGTCGCAAGTCATTTCATCAATTATTCATCCATTTTTTTGAAGATCTAACCCACTACGAGAATGCATTTTGGAGAACCATCAAGAATTTACTATTCAAGCCAGCGTCTTTAACTAAAGAATACCTGTCAGGCAAACGATTGTCGTATTTGGCACCGGTAAGACTTTACATTTTTATCAGCTTCATTACCTTTTTCTTGATGACTTCACTTCCGAATACGGATGACAAATTAGTCAATATCAATAAGACAACAGCCACAACAAAATTAAGTTCAAACGCAAAAACTACCAAGACAGAGCAAGTCCGTAAGGATGAGTTACTTGAAACTAAGACATTACAAAAGCAGTTTGAAGATTCTATTCCATCGCCCATTTCAAGCGAAAAACACGCAAAAATTAAAAATTTTGATGATGCATTTGATTTCGGAATTAAATCTCAGCAAGAACTCGACTCCCTGCAAAAATTTGGTCTCGAAGAAGACCGATTGGATGCAGTTGCCTATTGGTTTGTAAAGAAATCCCTTGAAGTCAAAAAGAATAATACTACTGAAGAACTAGTTGAAAAATTTAAAGAATCTTTTGTTCACAACTTCTCTAAAACATTGTTCGTTTATATGCCGCTTTTTGCCTTTTTCCTTTGGCTATTCCATAGCAAGAAGCGTTGGTATTACTTCGATCACGGCATATTCACTTTGCATTATTTTTCGTTTTTATTGCTTGTAACTTTAGTTGTTTTCTTGTTCAGTAAATTCTTGTCATTGTTTGGTAGTTCACTGATCACAGATACTTTAAAAGAAATCGTTGATTTTGTTTCAATAATATGGATGTTTTACTACTTTTTCCCAGCGCATCATCGATTTTACGGCGAAACCAAATGGATGTCATTAATCAAAAGCATCGCGTTATTTTTGATTAATATGATCTTCATTATCATCATTATAACTTTATTTGCACTCTATACTTTTATTAATATTCGTTAAACAATGAAAAAACTTCTATTACCTCTTGTCTTTTTTATAATCGCTGTAAGTTGCGCAACAAAAAAAGAAAGCGCCACAAAAACGGGAAGCGCCACAAAGTCAACCTCAGATTACATGAACACCATTACTTCTGAAAATCTAAGAAAACATCTCACCATCATTGCCTCTGATAAAATGGAGGGCAGAGAAACGGGTTCTGAAGGACAAAAAAAAGTGGGACGATATCTCATAGAACAACACCAAGCCAATGGGCTTACTTTTCCTAAAGTGGCTACTAGTTTTTACCAACCGATTCCAGCTGCATTTCTTAACGCCAAGTACAAAGAGAACCTTCCGGATTCAGAAAATATATGGACATACATCGAAGGGACAGAAAAGCCAAATGAAGTTGTAGTTGTGTCGGCACATTACGATCATGTTGGTGTCAAAAATGGAGAAGTTTATAACGGTGCAGACGACGATGGCTCCGGAACTGTTGCCCTTCTAGAAATTGGCAAAGCGTTTCAAAAAGCGAAAAACGAAGGAAATGGTCCGAAAAGGTCGATTCTGATTCTGCATGTCACGGGTGAAGAACATGGTTTGCATGGATCACGGTTTTATTCTGAAAACCCATTATTTCCATTGGCTAATACCGTTGCCGACGTCAATATTGACATGATTGGCCGACATGACGAATTTCATCCTAATAGCAGTGATTATATTTATCTGATTGGTTCCGATTATCTATCGACTGATTTGTTCAATGTGTGTGAAGAAACCAATAAAAAATATGGAAATCTTGCATTAGATTATAAATATAATGACCGCGCTGATCCGAATCGCTTTTATTACCGTTCCGATCATTACAACTTCGCCAAAAATGGAATCCCGTCGGTTTTTCTCTTTACTGGAGTACACGCGGATTATCACAAACCTGGTGATGATGTTGAAAAAATCGAATTCGATGCCTTGACTAAAAGAACGAAGTACGCTTTTGCCCTCGCATGGGAAATTGCCAATCGAGAGAAAAGATTGGTGGTAGATAAAGACGGAAAATAAGAGAAAGTAAAACAAAAAAAGCTTCTAGTTTCCTAGAAGCTTTTGCTTTTGGGTGGCTGACCGGGTTCGAACCGGCGACCCTCGGCACCACAAACCAATACTCTAACCAGCTGAGCTACAACCACCATTTTTAACGAGTGCAAATGTATTGCAAAAGTTTTATTATACAAAGAAATAATTTAAAAAATTAAATCAAATCCCCTAAGCTATTGACGCCCAAATACCTTTCTACGTTGAATCCTTCTGCATAGTCTTTTCCAATTAGTCTGCCGAAATCTTGAGGACGATAGTTCAAACTTTCTAAGAAATTTTTGGTCGCGATGGGTGTTTCAGGCTCTTTACTATTCGGATCATAAAACTGGGAACTGTATGCCAAAATAGCTTCTATTCTCTTTTCATTAAAACCAGAAATATCGACTACAAAATCCGGTTGCAAGTTCTTCCATTGAAGATAATGATATACTGATTTTGGTCTCCAAGCTTCTTGTTTCTTTCCCTCATAATCCGTTTCAATCTTTACCAAACCAGATAAGAAACAAGCGTCCGAAACCAACTTGCTTCCTTTTCCGTGGTCGATGTGACGATCGTCAACGGCGTTACACAAGACAATTTCTGGCTGGTATTTGCGTATCATTCTAATGACAGCCAATTGGTGTTCCTCGTCATTGACAAAAAAGCCATCTCTCATATTCAAGTTCTCTCGCACTTTGACACCCAGAATTTCCGCCGCTTTCGCAGACTCCATATCTCTGGTTGCCGCGGTGCCACGGGTTCCTAATTCACCTCTTGTTAGATCAACAATACCGACTTTCTTGCCCGAAGCCACTTCTTTCGCTATTGTTCCTCCACAACCCAATTCAACGTCGTCTGGATGTGCGCCAAAAGCTAATATATCTAGTTTCATAATTGAAAATTGTTTAATATAAAATCTTCTTTATTGTTTGTGATTTATTTACGGTCTCTAACCATTCGATTTCTGCATTACTGTCGATTGTGATTCCGCCGCCAACATAAATGTGAGCAAGATTTTCTTTTACTTGCATGCATCGCAAATTAACGTATAAATCGGTGGTATTTTCTTTAGTTTCAAAATCAAAATTAAGCTCTCCCAAAAATCCCGCATAAAAACTACGATCGTATCCTTCATTGTTAATAATGAAATCCATTGCAGCAACTTTCGGAAATCCACAAACCGCCGGTGTTGGGTGCAAAATTGAAAGCAGCTCCTTCAATTGTATTTCTTCTCTGAACTCTCCTTCTATATCAGTCTTTAAATGTATTAAATTCCCAGCGCGCATCATGTAAGGATTTGAAACATTTATTTCAATGGATATGTCATTTAAATTTGAAACTAAAAAATCAGTAACCAATTGTTGCTCATTCATTTCTTTATCTTCCCAAAAAGAAGTGGCATTTTCATTGTATAGTTGCGTACCTGCGACAGCCATTGTCTGAAAATTCTTCCCTTTTACAAACACCAATTGCTCAGAAAAAGCGCCTAGCCACAACCCTACTTTGGGATGATAAAAGCAATAGGCAAAAGCACTTGCATAAGTAGATGCTAGTTTTTGGAAAGTTTCAATTAAATCAAAATCAGGAATTGCAAGTGTTTCTTGTCGCGACAGGACCACTTTGCTAAATTCTCCGTTCTTAATACTCGTAATAGCCTTATTTACCAGATCAATATGTTTCTGCTCTGCCTCCGGATTTTTACATTCAACTTTTGAAATTGCGGGTAACTTCTGACCAATTGGATCGAAAGAACTAATCGATACTTCGCATTTATCTACTGGAAAAATGACGCGATTTTGTCCGATAAATGGCGCAAAAACAAAACCTTTTTCTTCATAATTACGTACCTTGTGAAGTATTTCATCGCTTTGTAGTAAGGCAATTACCTTCCTCGCATTAGGCTTTCTATAAAGCACAAAAGGCAATTTACGGTTGTACTGATCTTGGCATTTTTGAAACATTTCAGACATTACAGTTTCCTTTTGGGTAAAACCATATTGGTCAATTTACAAATTGAAATCAATTTCCCGTTTTCGTCAGTAATCTTAATTTCCCATAGGTGAATACTTTTGCCTTGATGTACAATTCTTGCGGTTCCAGTTACCATTCCGGTTCTTTTTGCGCGCAAATGGTTCGCGGCAATTTCGATTCCTCGAATTTCACTGAGTTCATTATTGACAAGCAACATCGATGCAGCACTTCCTACGCTTTCTGCCAAGGCAACACTGGCGCCTCCATGCAATAAACCCATTGGTTGATGAATTCTTGGATTGACAGGCATTTGAGCCACCAAAAAATCTTCTCCAGCATCGATGTATTTGATTTCTAAAGTCTCCATTAAAGTGTTCTTCGAAATCGTATTACATAGGTCGAGCATCTTTTCTTTATCAAAGGCCATATCTTTTTTTGTACAAAATTAAGATTAAATAGGTTTGCAAACACCATCACTGATAAGTTTCCTCGATCTCAGAATAAAAATGAACTTTCGACGTTTTAAAAAACGATTCGGTTAAAACACCAATACATTTTTTACTATTTTTACCAAAAATCTATGCTAATGCGCAACATCATTTGTCTTCTCCTTATCGGTTTTATGATCTCATTAAGTTCGTGCCGTAAGGATTTTGAAACTATTCCTAGTTCAGGTAACCTCGGTTTTTCAAAAGACACCGTTTATTTAGATACTGTTTTCAGTAACATCGGTTCAAGTACTTACACTTTGAAAGTCTACAATCGAAGCAATGACGATATTAAAATCCCTAAAATTCAATTTGCAAAAGCCAATTCTAAATATCGCATGATGATCGACGGCATGACTGGAGTTGATGAAGATAACAACGGTGTTGGCGATGGACGAATTTTCAACAATGTTGAATTGCTCGCCAAAGATAGTATGTATGTTTTTATCGAAACGACTGCGAATATTGCCGATGCCAATCCAACCGATTTTCTCTACACAGATGACATCGTTTTTGATTCTTCGAATGGCCCTCAGAAAGTTAATTTAGTTACCTTGATTCGTGACGCTTATTTCTTATTTCCAAAAAGAGATGTGAATGGCATTAAGGAAAACTTGCTTTTAGGTACCGATGATAATGGTGAAGAAGTTCGCATCAACGGTTTTGAATTGGATGAAAATGATCCAGTTAATGGCAACGAATATATTTTTAATAATACCAAACCCTACGTGGTTTATGGCTATGCCGGTGTGCCAAGTGGAAAAACATTAACAATCAATCCAGGAGCGAAAGTCTATTTTCATGACGCATCTGGAATTGTCGTGCAACCTGGAGCGACACTAAATATTAATGGTGCCGTTTCTCCAGATCCAAATAATCCGCAACAAAACGAAGTTACTTTTGAAGGCGATCGACTAGAGCCTTTGTATGAAGATGTTCCGGGACAATGGGGAACGATTTGGTTGCGTGAAGGCAGCATCAATAATAGCATCAACCATTTGACTTTAAAAAATGCTACGGTTGGATTATTGGTTGAAAATTGTGTGTTGAAGTTGCAAAATTCCCAAATCTACAATTCAGCTAATTACGGGGTTTTGGCGCGAAAAGCAAGTATGAATGAATGTGAAAATCTGGTTATTAATCTAGCGGGACAAGCTGCATTAGCGTGCACTATTGGCGGTAGCTATCAATTCAAACATTGCACTTTCAACAACAATTGGGTAAGTTCTAATCAAGTTGCGGTGTTGATGAGTAATTATGAAGAACAACCAGATGGCACAAACATCACTGGAGCGTTGACACAAGCCAATTTTTACAATTGTATCATTTATGGCTCCAACAATATAGGACTTTTCTTAGATAAATTAAATGACGAAACCATTTCTTTCGTATTTGATGTAAAGTACTGTTTGATTAAGTTCAGAGATAGCGGAACCTCATTGGCTGGCAAACCAATTTACGCTTTTATTAGAGACCAATTAGAAGGCAATATCAAAAATAAAGAGCCAAAGTTCTTTGATGTAAATTTCAATAAATTGAATATTGATGATACTTCAGCCGCTTTTACAAAAGGAGCGGAAGATTATCTTGTTCCTTTAGACATTTTAGGTCTGCCTAGAACTTCAACTCCGCCAGATTTGGGCGCCTATCAAAGTGCCGCCTTTCCAGAGTAATTGTTTAAAAGTCGTGATAAATGTTGATTGTAGATTGTGCTTTTTTAACCTAAATTTGCCACAACAACTACAACATCACCACAATGATTCATTTCTTCGGAAACGAAAGCACAACTGTTTTTGCAGTACAGACGCAAGACAAACTTTCGGCAGAAACCATTTCAAAATTAAACTGGCTTTTTCAATCTGAACTCGTTTCAGATTCTCAAACTAACAAACCTAAATCCGTACTTGCGGATTTTTTTGTTGGTCCACGCGCCACCATGATTACACCTTGGAGCACTAATGCGGTTGAGATTACTCAAAATATGGGCGTTTCAGGAATCATTCGGATTGAAGAATTTCAAAAAGCAACTGCCGATTTCTCGGACTTCGATCCGATGCTTTCACAAAAATATTCGGAATTAAATCAAGACATTTTTACGATTCATATTCAACCTGAACCGATATTAGAAATTGATAATATCGCCGAATACAATCAAAAAGAAGGCTTATCATTAAGCGCAGAAGAAGTCGATTACCTCAACAAACTATCTATTAAAATTGGCAGAAAACTGACTGACTCTGAAGTATTTGGTTTTTCTCAAGTCAATTCGGAACATTGTCGACATAAGATTTTCAACGGCACTTTTGTGATTGATGGCATTGAACAAGAATCGTCTTTATTTAAGATGATTAAGAAAACTTCTGCGGAAAATCCGAACGACATCGTTTCGGCCTATAAAGACAATGTCGCTTTTGTTAAAGGTCCAAAAGTGCAGCAATTTGCACCACAATCTTCAGACAAACCCGATTTTTATACAATAAAAGATTTCGATTCTGTTATTTCACTAAAAGCAGAAACCCATAATTTTCCGACTACCGTAGAGCCTTTCAACGGCGCTGCAACAGGTTCGGGAGGAGAAATTAGAGATCGACTCGCTGGTGGACAAGGTTCATTGCCATTAGCTGGAACCGCTGTTTATATGACGTCCTATTCTCGTTTACAACAAAACAGAAATTGGGATTCTGATTTACCAGAGAGAAAATGGTTGTATCAAACGCCGTTAGATATTTTGATAAAAGCTTCGAATGGCGCCTCTGATTTTGGAAATAAATTTGGACAACCACTCATCACGGGCTCACTTTTGACTTTCGAAAATAGAGAAAATAACAGAACTTTAGGTTACGATAAAGTAATCATGCAAGCGGGCGGCATCGGATACGGAAAACACAATCAATCGCTCAAGCACCAACCAAAAGTTGGAGACAAAGTCGTGATTTTAGGTGGTGAAAACTATAGAATCGGAATGGGAGGCGCCGCAGTTTCCTCAGCCGATACAGGTGAATTTAGTTCCGGGATTGAATTAAACGCCATCCAACGTTCGAATCCTGAAATGCAAAAACGAGCGGCTAATGCCATTCGTGGTTTGGTGGAAAGTGATGTCAATCCGATTGTTTCCATTCACGATCATGGCGCGGGCGGTCATCTCAATTGTCTTTCTGAATTGGTCGAAGAAACGGGCGGTTTGATCGATCTAGACAAATTACCTATTGGCGATCCAACTTTGTCTGCCAAAGAAATTATCGGCAACGAATCGCAAGAACGTATGGGCTTGGTGATCGGTCAAAACGACATCGAGTTATTGCAGAAAATTGCCGACCGGGAGCGTTCACCGATGTATCAAGTGGGCGATATAACGGGCAATCATCGTTTTACTTTCGAATCGAAAACCACCGGTGCCAAACCTATGGATTTCGCTATCGAGGATATGTTTGGAAGTTCACCAAAAGTGATTATGAATGATGTCACGATTGATAGAAAATACGACGCTTTAGCATATTCACCAGAAAAAATAAAAGAATACCTTCATCAAGTTTTACAGCTTGAGGCCGTGGCTTGTAAAGATTGGTTGACCAACAAAGTCGATCGCTGTGTCGGCGGAAAAGTAGCCAAACAACAATGCGTCGGTCCATTGCAACTGCCATTGAACAATGTTGGCGTGATGGCTTTAGATTTTCAAGGAAAAGAAGGTGTTGCCACTTCCATCGGACACGCTCCCATCGCCGCTTTGATCGACCCAGTTGCAGGTAGCCGAAATGCCATTGGAGAAGCACTATCTAACATTATTTGGGCTCCTATCAAAGACGGAATCAAAGGAATTTCTCTGTCTGCTAATTGGATGTGGGCCTGCAAAAACGATGGAGAAGACGCAAGATTATACGCTGCTGTAAAAGGCTGTTCGGACTTTGCTATCGAATTGGGAATTAATATTCCGACAGGGAAAGATTCGCTTTCGATGAAACAAAAATACCCGAAGGAAGAAGTGATTGCACCGGGAACTGTCATCATTTCTGCTGGCGGAAACTGTACCAATATAACAAAAGTGGTAGAACCTGTTTTGCAACGAAATGGCGGTTCAATTTATTATATCAATTTATCGCAAGATGATTTCAAATTAGGTGGAAGTTCATTTGCGCAGATTTTAAATAAAATTGGACATGAAACACCAACCATCAAGGATTCCGCATTTTTCAGACGCGCGTTCAATACCATTCAAAATCTAATCCTAGATAATCAAATCGTTGCGGGACATGACATTGGCAGCGGTGGATTGATTACCACACTTTTGGAAATGTGTTTTGCCGATAATAATCTAGGCGCAACCATTCATTTTGATGCTTTTAAAGAAAAAGACCTAATCAAAATCCTTTTTTCTGAAAATATTGGAATTGTGATTCAAGCGAAAGATGACGTTAAATTGGAAAGTACTTTAGATTCAAACCAGATTGAATTTTTCAAAATTGGAAATGTCATCGAGGGAGATTATTTACAACTATCGAGCAACAACCATCAACTTACAACTTACAACCTACAAATCTCAACCTACCGAGACATTTGGTTCGAAACCTCTTTCCTACTCGATCAACATCAAAGTAGAAACAACAATGCAAAAGAGCGTTTTGACAATTATAAAAACCAAGCATTACAATACCAATTTCCCAAAAATTTTAATGGCAAAAAACCAATTATTGATTCAACCCAACCACGTCCAAAAGCAGCAATTATCCGTGAAAAAGGAAGTAATTCCGAACGTGAAATGGCCAATGCGATGTATCTTGCTGGGTTTGACGTAAAAGATGTACACATGACCGATTTGATTTCAGGTCGAGAAGATTTGAAAGACATTCAGTTTATAGGTGCCGTTGGTGGATTTTCGAATTCAGATGTATTGGGTTCTGCCAAAGGTTGGGCGGGAGCATTTTTATATAACGAAAAAGCCAAAAACGTTTTAGAGCGTTTCTTCACGCGAGAAGATACTTTGTCGGTAGGAATATGCAACGGTTGCCAATTATTTATGGAACTAGAAGTGATTTATCCTGAACATAAAATTCATGGTAAAATGAAACACAACGACAGTCACAAACACGAAAGTATTTTTACGTCAGTAACGGTTCAAGAAAACAATTCGATCATGCTAAGTTCGCTTGCCGGAAGCACTTTAGGTGTTTGGGTTTCGCATGGTGAAGGAAAATTTGACTTGCCATACGAAGAAAATCAATATCACATTGTAGCGAAATATGGATATGAAAATTACCCAGCCAATCCAAACGGTTCTGACTACAACACAGCAATGCTTTGCGATAAAACGGGAAGACATTTGGTAATGATGCCGCATATTGAGCGCTCCACCTTTTCGTGGAACTGGGCGCATTATCCAAAGGATAGAAACGATGAAGTTTCGCCTTGGTTAGAAGCTTTTGTGAATGCACGACAGTGGATTGAAAATGTAAATAAGAACGCCAAATAAATGACAACAATTATGAAATCAAAAAACATAGTCGTAATCGCAATGATGCTCTTCATGATGAAAAGCTTCGGGCAAAATACAGTCAGTGAAATAGAAACGAAATCGGGAATTCATTACATCAGAACCAATATTAATTATCCGGTGGCTGGAACGTATCTATTTGAAGGAGGCGAACCAATTGTCGAATTGAACGAAAATGGAACCGGTTTTTATCAACTTCACGGTCAACCAAAACGACCAATCAATTGGGGTATTGAATGCGAGAAAACGGGAGAAACACTATTTAAAAAAGGGTTTAACACTGTAGCGTATTCGTTCTGGTATCAATTCCTGACCACTTATGAAGCAGACACGAATCTCGATTGGAATCTTGTTCCTTTTACCATCCATTTAAACACGTTGAAAATGTATATTCAAGGAGAACGTGTTAAAAGTTATAAGGAAACTGACACCAAAAACTAGTACGAAAACACATGATTGGAAATAGATATCTAAATTGTGACAAGCAAATTGAAAAGAACTAGTATTCAACCTATAATCTATAAGACTCAAACGTTTGAAACAAATGCTAATCATTCAAGTGAATTGAAAATAAAGAATATCTTTGAAATCAAATTTCACGTATATGAAGATTTTCAAAACAGTCCTATTCCTTTATTTTGTTTCAATTTCCCTTTTTGCACAACAGAAAGTAGCGCAATACCACCGTGCAAAAATCATCTACAATTCCATTGAAAACTTCAAAAAATTAGAACAATTAGGCGTTCCAATGGACCATGGAATTCACAAAATGGGCTATTCTTTGACTTCAGATTTTTCTGATTCAGAAATTCAAAAAGCAAAAGACTTGGGACTTCGCGTAGAGTTTGAAATAGAAGACGTACAAAAATTCTACATCGAACAAAACAAAGGAAAAGCGAAACGAATTGTCGCTCCGCAAAATGTTTCATGTGACGAAATTCAAGAAGATTACGTCGTTCCATTTAATTTTACTTTTGGTTCGATGGGCGGTTACTTGACCTACGAAGAGATGCTATTTCAATTGGATGCGATGCATTCCGCCTTTCCAAATTTGATTACTGCAAGAGAAAACGTCGGGACATTTGCTACGCAAGAAGGTCGATTTTTGCAATCCGTAAAAATTACCAGTAATCCGAATGTTCCTTCTACAAAGCCTCAAGTTCTATATACTGCCGTGCATCACGCGCGAGAACCGATTTCGCTCTCGCAAACCATTTTTTATATGTGGTATTTGTTGGAAAATTATGAAAGCAACGAAGAAATACAAAGAATTGTAGACAATACTGAATTGTATTTTATTCCTGTTGTCAATCCAGATGGTTATGTTTTTAATAATGTAAGTTTTCCCGATGGTGGCGGTATGTGGCGAAAAAACAGAAGACCTTTTGATGACGGGGAATTTGGTGTAGACAATAATAGAAATTACGACTATTGGAAAGAAAATGATCCTTTTCAAAGTGTGTGGAATACGAACGGAGTTTCATTAGAGACTAACGGCGAAACTTATCCAGGAACATCTGCAATGTCAGAACCTGAAAATCTAGCGATTCAATATTTTGTTGATACCCATAATTTTAAAGTGGCATTGAATGCGCATACGTTTAGCAATTTATTATTACATCCTTTCGGATATGATTTGAATACGCCAAGCGCTGATGAAACGCTATTTTCTACACTCGGTGAATTAATGGTTTCAAAAAATGACTATTCGAATATTATTTCCTCTTTACTTTACGCTGCATCAGGAAATTCGGACGATTTTATGTATGGACAAACAATGAATCATGGTAAAATTTATGCTTTTACTCCAGAAATCGGTGATTCTTTTTGGCCACCGGAAACTGATATTATTCCGCTTTGTAAAGAAATGATGTACACAAATTTGACTGCCGCTAAGGTAGTTAATAATTACGCGTACTTTAAGGACACTACTGGCAATTTCCTCGGGAGCTCAGCTATTGTTAATGCAAATTTTGAATTAACAAGACTAGGGTTGACTGGAAATGGTGTTTTTACAGTTGCAATTAATCCAATTTCATCCAATATACTTTCAGTTGGAGTTCCTTTTAATTGTGGTCCTTTATCACTTATGGAAACAGTAAATTCAAGTATCGAACTAGTTATTACGCCAGGTACTGCAAGCAATGATTTAGTTGTTTTCGAATATGTAATCGACAATGGGTTGTTTGAAGAGAAAAAGCTAGTAACTAAACGTTTTGGACAATTTCAAACTGTTTTGGAGGACAATGGTTCAGCACTTTTACCAACATGGACAACTACAAGTTGGGGAACAACAACAGAAGATTTTGTCTCTCCAAACACTTCTATTACGGATTCTCCATTTAACAATTACTCAAATAATCTTAATCGAAGAATTACATTATCAAATCCCATAAACTTAACTGGAGTCGCCAATGCATCTATTTCTTTTTCAGCGAAATGGAATTTAGAAAGAATATACGATTATGTTTCATTTGATGTTTCAACTAACAACGGATTAACTTGGGTGCAACAATGTGGTAAATTCACCAAAACTTTTACGCAAAACACAGTTATGCCAAGTGTAACTGGATATACGGGAAATCAAGAAAGCTGGGTAAATGAAGAAATTAGTTTGAGTGATTATGCCGGACAAACAGTCAATGTTAGATTTCGCTTAGTTACTGACAATGGCGGTAATCTTGATGGTTTTTATTTTGACGATTTTAAAGTGAATGTACTTCAAAATTCAGTTCTGTCGACAAGTCAAGTGGAAATGCAAAAATTTAAAATCTACCCAAACCCAACCCATTCTTTGCTTACTGTTAATTCAAAACAAACCGAGTATACCATTAATATCTACAACTTATTGGGACAATTGGTTTACTTTAAAGAATCGGCCGACGGACTTCAAAATATAGATGTAACCGATTTAAAGACTGGAATGTACTTTATTGAATTAAGTTCAAGTACTTTTAAAGAAACGCACAAGTTCTACAAAAATTAAACTAATTCCCTTACTGTTCAGCGGCAACTTGTTTCCTGCTTTTGTATGCTTTCAAGAACTCGCCTTTAGGTTTTCCATCGTCAAATGAGCTATATTTCACCAAAGTCCTCACACCTTGGCGTGCTTGCTCATTGGTCCAGTTTTCGTATTCAATTCTATAAATAGCGGAGTACATTTCTGCTCTTCCTACACCATGATAACAATGTATTAACACAGGATAATTAGCCGGATTATCCATAATCTTAAAAAATGTTTTTAAGTTCTCCGGCTTAGGAACTTGGTCGGAACCATTATTGAAGTAGTTCACTCCTTTGATCTTAGCAATCGCCTCTTTTTCGGCGATCAATTCTTGTGGTATTTCTGGATTATTTACCAAATCCGCGGTTCCGGGAAAACGCAGATCTACAATCGATTTGATTTTGTGCTTTTTGACGTAACTTTCAATTTCGTTTGGCGGGATTACACCAGATTTATACACTTTCCCTTCTGTAATTGTCTCAAAATTGTGATTGATGTTCATGTCGTAAACATACTTACCAACAAAAACAATGATAAGAACTAATACTACTAAACCAATTCTCTTTGTGCTTTTCTTCATCTTATTTCGTTGTTAATTTTTGATCTACCACGCGCTCCATATAATCTTGTATAAAGGCCTTGCAATTCAATTCTATATCATCCATTTCCGCATTTCTGTTGGAAATTAAATTGTGCCTCAGTGCTTTATCATCTTTGCTGTAAAAACCAATTGATTTGGTTCCATCGAAAATACAAACATAATTCCCTCTGGAGAATTGGTACAAGTTACCGGTTGAATTCATTACAAACGGCGTTGATGATTTCTTATCTAGCAGACTTCTACCCCAACTTCGAAATGGTTTTTGATAGCCGATCATATCGAGAATTGTCGGATAAATATCGATCTGTTGTGCAAAATCATCATCAACGCCAACATATTCGCTATTGGGTTTATAAATAATAATTGGCACTGCAAACCGCTCAATCGCGCGATAGTACTCTTTGTAGTACGTGGTGTTTCCATGATCCGCAACAAACACAAAAATTGTATTCTGGAACCACGCTGACTTCTTTGCCTTTTCAAAAAATTGCTTGATAGAAAAATCTGTATACTCAACACACTTGTGCATATTGATTTGACCTTCTTTAAACTTGTTTTTATACTTACTTGGAATGTTGTAAGGTTCGTGAGAAGAAACAGTGAATACCGTTGAAAAGAAAGGTGTTTTTTCTTCATCCAGTTTAGTTTTCATAAACTGCAAAAAAGGCTCATCCCAGATACCCCAAAAGCCATCAAACTCACTATCATCATTGAATTCGGTACGCCCATAATACTTATCGATTCCTAAAATATTCGCAAAACCTAAAAATCCCATCGATCCATTAGCAGCACCGTGAAAAAAAGAAGTTCCATAACCCAAACTTTCTAAAGTAGAAACCAAAGATTCTATTTTTTGTTTAGGATAGGGTGAAGAAGTAAAAGCGTCTTTAAAAGAAGGTATTCCCGCTAGAACCGAAGACATTCCATGGATAGATTGTCTTCCATTCGAGTACGCATTATTGTAAATCATGCTATGTTGCGCCAAGGAATCAAGAAAAGGTGTATGTGACTTAAAATCTTTGATATTGGATTTCTTATTTAGACATCCAAAATACTCACGTCCGTTGCTCTCTAGGATTACAACCACAACATTAGGCGTAGTTTGGGGATTGTTACGATACTGCTTTATTGGCTGTACTTTCTCGAGAATCAGTTGATTTGTAACGCCCTGGTAGTTAGTTTTAATAAAACTGTTGCTTTTGAGCGTTCTAATAATTGCAAAAGGAGTATTCAAAACAATGTCAGCATGCACAATATTCGTAACATGCCGGTTTGCATCTAGCAAGTTTATTGGGCGTGTAGATTTCTTAAAGTCGCCTCCGCGAATTCCTCCAACAATAAGTGTTGAAATAAGTAAAAACATAAAAGTGGAAAAAGTAAAATAGGGCAAATTATTAGCCGATGTTACTTGTTTTACCTTAACTTTTTTATACAAATAAATCCACAACCAAGCGCATAGAAAATAGAGGATAAATACATACCAAAAATCAACTATAAAGCTGAGAAAAAGTTTGGTCAAATTGACTTCATGTTCAATTACATTAATGATGGCAGTTGTAGTTCGAGCGTAAGTAAATTTGTAATAAATTAAATCAACAAAATTAGTTGCATAAGCCAATAAGTTCATTCCGAAATAAATAAAGAACAGGAACTTCTGATATCCTGGAGATGTATTACTCTTAAATGGCAAGATGGCTAAAACAATAAACAAGAGGTTGACATACAAAATGGCGGTCGTATCGAATACCAGACCATAGTAACAAAGTTCAAAAAACTCGCTAATCGAATGCACTTTTAGAAGCTTTGCATTAAAAAGATAGAAAAAAATTCGAGCAATAAAATAGAAAAAATAGGCCAATAAAATTCGGTAAGCCAGTACTTTATATTCGTTTAATCTTAAGTGCTGCATCATTGGAAATAGATATGGCGCAAAATTATCAAATTAAATGGAAGAAAACCCTAATCGTGGTAATTTAAGATAAAATTAATGGTCCCAAGTGATCCCTTTTTTAGAGCGAAAGAAATTAACACAAAATATTAAATAAATTGATTATTTTGCATTTTCAAAATGAATAATAATGACTCCAATTACACGTCTTTTTGATTTTCCATATTACCAATTAGAAAAGAACAATATTCCAGCCGCTTTAGTCACGAAGTATGATGGGCAATGGATAAGAACTTCTACGCAAGAATATGTTGATCAATCCAATAAGATTTCAAGAGCTTTGCTGCGTTTGGGAATTCAAAAAAACGATAAAATCGCGGTCATTTCCTCCAGTAATAGGACAGAATGGAATATTATGGACATTGGTGTTCTTCAGGTTGGAGCTCAAAATGTGCCTATTTACCCAACCATCTCCGAATTGGATTACGAATATATATTAAACCACTGTGAAGCTAAGTATTGTTTTGTTTCAGATGACGAAGTACTTCGAAAAGTAAATTTGATTAAGAAAAACTTGAATTATCTCATCGACGTTTATTCTTTCAACGAAATCGAAGGATGCAAAAACTGGAAAGAATTATTACAAATTGGAGGAGATGTCTCTAATCAAGATGTCGTTGAAGACCGAAAAAATCACGTCAAACCAGAGGATTTAGCCACCATCATTTACACTTCTGGAACAACTGGAAGACCAAAAGGCGTCATGCTTTCCCACCATAATATTGTTTCGAATGTACTTGACAGTTCACCAAGAATTCCTTTTGAAGAAGGAACGAGTGTTGCGCTGAGCTTTCTTCCCATTTGCCATATTTTTGAAAGGGTTATTTTGTATATCTACCAGTATTATTCGGTTTCCATCTACTTTGCCGAATCCCTCGAAAAACTTTCTGAAAATATTAAAGAAGTGAAACCTACTGTCTTTTCCGTAGTGCCGAGGCTTTTGGAAAAAGTATATGATAAAATCTATGCCAAAGGATCTGAGTTAACGGGAATCAAAAAGAAACTTTTCTTTTGGGCTGTCGATTTAGGACTGCGATACGAACCGTACGGCGCCAACGGATTCTGGTACGAAACCCAATTGAAAATTGCTCGGAAACTCATTTTTAGTAAGTGGAAAGAAGGATTAGGCGGTAATTTAAACGTGATGGTGTCCGGAAGTGCAGCATTACAAGCACGTCTGGCTCGAGTTTTCGCTGCTGCAGAAATGCCTGTTATGGAAGGTTATGGTTTGACTGAAACTTCACCAGTCATATCGGTAAACTGTCAAAAAGATGGCGGCTTCAGGATAGGTACGGTAGGCAGAGTAATTCATAATGTCGAAGTCAAAATAGCGCCCGACGGTGAAATACTTTGTAAAGGTCCAAATGTGATGATGGGCTATTATAAAGACGAAGTTTTAACCAATGAAGTTTTGAAAGACGGTTATTTCTTGACAGGTGATATTGGAGAAGTAGATAGCGACGGATTTCTAAAAATTACCGATCGCAAAAAAGAAATGTTTAAGACTTCAGGTGGAAAGTACATTGCTCCCCAAATTATTGAGAATGTAATGAAACAATCTAGATTCATCGAACAAATTATGGTTATTGGTGACGGTGAAAAAATGCCCGCGGCGTTTATTCAACCTAGCTTTGATTTTATCGGTGAATGGGGGAGAATTCACGGAATCGAAGTAGGAAAAACCAATCAAGATATTATCTCGAATCCCAAAGTAATTGACCGCATACAAGAAGAAATTGAGCGACTTAATGAAAAATTTGGGAGTTGGGAAAAAATCAAGCGATTTGAATTGACACCAGACTTATGGTCTATCGAGGGTGGACATTTAACACCAACAATGAAATTAAAACGGAAAATAGTATTGGAAAAATACAAAGACTTATACAAGAAAATATATCCCAATTCCTAGAGGATAGCTTCGATTTTGAGTCCATTTTTCGGTGACAAAAAATTTCACTTATCAACAAATTAGCAATTAAAAGGTTCATAATTAATTTATTATAAAAATAAGGAAGCATTCAATTTTAATACTTTTATAATACTAACCATAAATTATTAAAATTATGAATGTAAAAAACTTTTTAATTTCAGGAATTGTGGGAGGACTAGTTAATTTCCTCTTAGGTTGGGTTTTGTATGGCATGTTGTTTAAAGATTTATATCCTCAAAATGAGAATATGAATTTAATGTTCATTTTTCTTGGTTGTATGACTTTGGGTTTATTTATCGCTTATATTTTTAGTAAGTGGGCACACATTAGAAATCCTGTAACTGGAATGAAAGCAGGCGCAACAATCGGAATATTCAATAGCTTGTCTATGAATTTTTTTATGTATTCCGGAATGGAAGTTAATTATCAAAATATGGCACTCGATATCGCGATATCAACTTTTATTGGGACCATAATGGGTGCTGCTGTTGCTCTGACTTGCAATAAATTGAAATAGAAATTCAAATAGAAAAAAGAAACTCCTCGAATTGAGGAGTTTTTTTTTGCCCAATAACTTAACGGAAAAAAAACATGTAATTTATTATGCGTGCATAGTATTTTTTATTATATTTGACTTTCAATTCTCAGTTTATGAAAGACAAAACTATTGATTATGTCCTAAGGGCAACCTGGCAAGCCGTCGCTAGAATGTATAATGAAGAAGCGACAAAATACGACGCAACAATGGCAACTGGATTTGCACTTTTAAGTTTAGACAGAGAAGACGGAACACCATCTACTGCCTTGGCTCCAAAAATGGGAATGGAAGCGACAAGTTTGACACGCACCTTAAAATCGATGGAGGATCGCGGTTTGATTATTCGAAAGAAAAACCCCAACGACGGTCGTGGCATGCTCATCTATTTGACGGAATTTGGAAAGGAAAAAAGAGAACTATCACGCAATACAGTTTTAAAATTTAATGAATCGCTACGCAAAAATATACCCCAAGAAAAGCTACAACATTTTATCGAAGTAGCAGAATCCATCAACGAACTAATACAAGAAAAAAACATATTTAATCACCCGAGCGCTCACCATCTAGCGCAGCAAATTGACAAATAAGAAATGAAAAGAACTATTAAAAAAGTTGCAGTAATTGGTTCCGGAATCATGGGCTCTGGAATTGCCTGCCATTTTGCTAATATTGGTGTTGAAGTACTTCTCCTAGATATTATTCCTCGAGAACTTACTGAAACCGAAACAAAAAAAGGATTGACTTTAGATGACAAAATGGTCCGAAATCGTATTGTCAACGATCATCTAGCCAACGCGTTAAAATCGAAACCCTCTCCTATTTATCATCAGAAATTCGCAAGTCGAATTAAGACTGGCAACACCACAGATGATCTCGCTCTAATTGCTACAGCCGATTGGATCATCGAAGTTGTGGTTGAACGATTAGACATCAAAAAATCTGTTTTTGAACAGATTGAAAAATACAGAAAACCAGGGACATTAGTAACGTCAAACACTTCTGGTATTCCGATTCAATATATGAGTGAAGGAAGAAGTGAAGATTTTCAAAAGCACTTCTGCGGCACACACTTTTTCAATCCAGCGCGCTACTTGAAATTATTTGAAATTATACCTGGACCGCAAACTTCAAATGAGGTACTCGAATTTCTAACCAACTACGGCTCGCAGTTCTTGGGTAAAACTTCGGTAGTTGCCAAAGACACACCCGCATTTATTGGCAATCGAATCGGAATATTTGGCATTCAAAGTCTCTTTCATTTGGTAAAGGAAATGGGACTAACAATTGAGGAAGTCGACAAATTAACCGGTCCAGTAATTGGTCGTCCAAAATCTGCAACGTTCCGAACAGTAGATGTAGTAGGTTTGGATACGTTGGTTCATGTGGCTAACGGAATTTATGACAATTGCCCGAATGATGAAGCGCATGAACTTTTCAAAATGCCAGATTTCATAACCAAAATGATGGGCAACAATTGGCTGGGAAGCAAAACCAATCAAGGATTTTATAAAAAAGTCGACAAAGATATCTTGTCTCTAGATTTAAATACACTCGAATATAGACCGGCGAAGAAAGCAGCATTTGCCACCTTAGAATTAACCAAAACCATCGACAAACCAATCGATCGCTTTAAAGTACTTGTAAAAGGAAAGGATAAAGCGGGTGAATTTTATAGAAAAAGTTTTGCAGGAATGTTTGCCTATGTGTCGAATAGAATTCCAGAAATAGCAGACGATTTATACAAAATTGACGACGCTATGAAAGCTGGTTTCGGTTGGGAAAACGGACCATTCGAAATCTGGGATGCCATTGGAGTTACCCAAGGAATCGAAATCATGAAGGCTGAAAACTTAGCACCGGCAGCTTGGGTGTCTGATATGTTAGCTTCCGGAAATTCGAGTTTTTACACGATTAAAGAAGGTGCAACTTATTGCTATTCCACCGCAACAAAATCACAAGTAAAAGTGCTGGGGCAAGATGCCTTTATCATTTTGGATAACATCAGAGAAACCAAAAAAGTATGGAGCAATAGCGGCGCAATAATTCAAGATCTCGGCGATGGTATTTTAAATCTTGAATTCCGATCGAAAATGAACACGATTGGCGGTGATGTTTTACAAGGCATCAACAAAGCCATTGACCTTGCAGAAAAAGAATACCAAGGATTGGTCATCGGAAATCAAGCCGCCAATTTTACCGTTGGTGCCAACATCGGAATGATCTTTATGATGGCAGTTGAACAAGAATACGATGAATTGAACATGGCCATCAAAATGTTTCAAGACACCATGATGCGCGTGCGTTATTCGAGTATTCCGGTAATTGTAGCACCACACGGAATGACTTTGGGTGGCGGATGTGAAATGAGTATGCATGCAGACAAAGTGGTCGCTACAGCAGAATCGTATATCGGATTGGTTGAATTTGGCGTCGGTGTGATTCCGGGTGGCGGTGGATCCAAAGAAATGGCATTACGTGCCTCGGATTTATTTCGAAAAAACGATGTCGAATTGAATGTGCTACAAGAATACTTCCTAACAGTTGCGATGGCAAAAGTATCCACTTCCGCCTATGAAGCATTCGATTTAGGCATCTTACAACACGGAAAAGATATCGTCGTGGTCAACAAAGATCGCCAAATTGCGGAAGCAAAGAAACACGCGCTACTCATGGCCGAAGCGGGTTATACCCAACCTATTCGTAGAACGGATGTAAAAGTCTTAGGTAAACAAGCATTAGGAATGTTCTTAGTTGGAACCAATCAAATGGTTGCGGGAAAATACATCTCTGATCACGACTTGAAAATTGCCAATAAACTAGCTTACGTTATGGCAGGCGGTGATTTATCTGAGTCCACTTTGGTATCTGAACAATACTTATTAGATATCGAACGTGAAGCCTTCTTATCGCTTTGCACGGAAAGAAAAACGTTGGAACGAATTCAATTTATGTTAACAAAGGGAAAACCGTTGAGAAATTAGATAATAGATAATAGACGAAGAGATAATAGACAGAGTTGAAAAGTCTATCATCTATCATCTCTCTGTCTATATTCTCAAAAAATAAAAAAATGAAAACAGCATACATAGTAAAAGCATACAGAACAGCCGTTGGAAAAGCGCCAAAAGGTGTTTTTCGATTCAAACGACCTGATGAATTAGCAGCGGAAACCATTCATTTTATGATGAATGAATTACCTGACTTCGATAAGAAAAGAATTGACGATGTCATGGTAGGAAACGCTATGCCCGAAGCAGAACAAGGATTAAATGTTGGACGATTAATTTCATTAATGGGATTAAAAGTAACTGATGTTCCTGGTGTCACCGTCAACCGATATTGCGCCTCCGGATTGGAAACCATCGGAATGGCAACGGCAAAAATTCAAGCCGGAATGGCAGACTGCATCATTGCAGGTGGCGCCGAAAGCATGAGTTTTATTCCAATGGGCGGTTACAAACCAACCCCTGACTATTCGGTAGCGAAAGAAGGAAATGAAGATTACTATTGGGGCATGGGACTTACAGCAGAAGCTGTTGCAAAACAATTTAATATATCGCGTGAAGATCAAGATGCTTTTGCTTTCAAGTCGCATCAAAAAGCACTAAAAGCCCAAGCAGAAGGTAAATTTGATAAGCAAATTGTGCCCATAACTGTCGAGCAAACATTCATCAACGAAAACGGAAAAAAAGAAACAAAATCATACACGGTCAATAAAGACGAAGGTCCAAGAGCAGATACGAATATTGCAGCGCTAGGTAATTTAAAACCTGTGTTTGCCGCTGACGGAAGTGTTACGGCAGGGAATTCATCTCAAATGAGTGATGGTGCGGCTTTCGTATTGATTATGAGCGAGGAAATGGTGAAAGAACTCAACCTCACTCCTATCGCGCGTTTGGTCAATTTTGCTTCTGCAGGTGTTGAACCGAGAATCATGGGAATAGGCCCTGTGCAAGCGATTCCGAAAGCGTTAAAACAAGCTGGATTGCAATTGAAAGACATCGACTTAATCGAACTCAACGAAGCATTTG